>NZ_JBHFHW010000031.1:63727-64161 GCF_057333975.1 Stenotrophomonas sp. AGC87 | reverse complement strand
GCTCCAGGTCACCCCGACAGAACGAGCAGCCGGCCAGCGGCCGGCACTACCCGATCGCGGTGTTGTTCAGGCCGTCGCCGTGCGCCCACCACCCAGGGCCCGCGCCGGCAGCATCAACAGCGCGCCCAGGAAGGCGAACAGGGCCGAGAAGGTGATCCCCACCAGACGGAACGGCAGGCTGATCAGCCACACGAACGGCCACGCCACCAGGGCCAGGATCGCCAGCGGCCAGCACAGCACGAACAGCAGGCACCACACGCCCAAGGCGAACAGGGTCTTCATCGTCGGTCTCCGTTGGCGGCACCCTGCCGCCCGGAGACCACCATCGCGCCCTGCCCGGGCACACTGCAACGGGTTTGCGACGAAACCCGGGGTACGCCGATGAAACGGTAGTGGGGGGGGGGGGGGGGGGGGGGGGGGGGGGAGATCCATGG
>NZ_JBHFHW010000031.1:46684-63707 GCF_057333975.1 Stenotrophomonas sp. AGC87 | reverse complement strand
CCCCCCCCCCCCCCCCCCCCCCCCCCCCCCCCCCCACTACCGTAACGCCTTCGGCGTTACTCGAACGATCCCACCGAATCGTGCGACAGGTTGTCGAACCGGGTGTATTCGCCGAAGAACTTGAGCTTGCACGAGCCGGTCGGGCCGCCTCGGTGCTTGCCGATGATGATCTCGGCCAGGCCCTTGTCCGGCGAGGTTTCCTTGTTGTAGTAGTCGTCGCGGTAGATGAACACGATCATGTCCGCATCCTGCTCGATAGCGCCGGATTCACGAAGATCGGCCATCACCGGGCGCTTGTCGGTACGCGTTTCCAGCGAGCGGTTGAGCTGGGAGAGCGCGATGACCGGCACGTTGAGTTCCTTGGCCAGGCCCTTCAACGAACGCGAGATCTCCGAGATTTCGGTCGCGCGGTTTTCGCTGTTGCCCGGCACGCTCATCAGCTGCAGGTAGTCGATCACGATCAGGCCCAGGTCGTGCTCGCGCTTGAGGCGGCGGCACTTGGAACGCAGGATCTCCGGCGACACGCCGGGCGTATCGTCGATGAAGATCTTGGTTTCCTTCAGCATCCGGATCGCACCGGTCACCCGGCTCCAATCCTCATCTTCCAGCTGGCCGGTACGCAGGCGCTGGGCGTTGATGCGGCCGTTGGAGGAAATCAGACGCATCGCCAGCTGCGAGGCCGACATTTCCATCGAGAACACCGCCACGCCCTTCTTGGACTTGATCGCGGCGTACTCGGCGATGTTCAGCGCCAGCGTGGTCTTGCCCATGGCCGGTCGCGCAGCCAGGATGATCAGATCGGTCGGCTGCAGGCCGGCGGTCATCGCATCGAAATCGGTATAACCGGTCGGCAGGCCGGTGATGTTGCCGCCGTTCTCAAAGCGGTTGCGCAGCTCTTCGAACGCGTCTTTCAACGCACCGGGCATCGCCACGAAATCGGTGCGGCCGCGCGCGCCCTGCTCGGCGATCGCGAACACGGATTTTTCCGCTGCCGAGAGCAGCTCACTGCTTTCGCGGCCTTCGGGCTGGAAGCCGTCATTGACGATATCGGTGCCGACCTGGATCAGCTGACGCAACACCGCTTTGTCACGCACGATCTCCGCGTAGGCACTGATGTTGGCGGCCGACGGCGTGGTGCTGGCCAGCTCGATCAGGTACGCGCCATCCCCGACCAGCTCCATCTTGCCCTGCGATTCGAACCACTCGCCCAGGGTCACCGCATCGAACGGGCGGTCGCGTTCGGACAGCTCGCGGATCGCGCGGTAGATCATCTGGTGATCGCGGCGGTAGAAGTCGGTTTCAGTCAGCTGGTCGTTGACCCGGTCATAGCTTTCCGGGGCCAGCATCAGCCCGCCCAGCACCGCCTGTTCGGCCTCGATCGAATGCGGCGGCACGCGCAGGGCGTCGATGCGCATCTCATCGCGATCAAAGCGGTCACCGCGGTCTTTGCGGTCGGAACGGAAGCCAGAACGGGCGGACATGGGGGGCGTATTTCCTGCAGTGTGAGGCGTAGGACATGGTAGGCACGCGGGGCGCCCCGCAGCCATGCACAAACCTGTGGATAAACAGTGGATGAGCTGGGGATACCGGCGCCTGCCGGTACGATCGGCCGGGGCCGTCGCATCGCGTGCGACGGACGCCCTTGCGACGTCCGTCCACGCCATTATCGCAGAAGCCTGACCCGCCCGCGGTGGATCAGTGCGTGCCGCCGTGGGTGCCGACCCAGGCGATGAATTTGTCCACGAAGCCCTGCAGGAAGTCCTTGGTGCCCTCGTTGCTGATCGTGCCGTGGGCGTCAATCAGCCCTTCCTTGAAGTGCAGGAAGGCCTCGGGCTGGCCGAGTACCGGCATGTCCAGGTAAGCCAAGATGTTGCGCAGGTGCTGTTGGGCCAGCGCCGTGCCGATCACCCCGATCGAGGCGCCGATCACTGCCGCCGGCTTGCCGGCAAAAGCGCTGTCGCCATACGGGCGCGATCCGAGGTCGATGGCGTTCTTGAGCACGCCCGGGACGGAGCGGTTGTATTCGGGGGTGACGAACAGCACCGCATCGGCATCGCGGATCTGCTGCTTCAAGCGCACGCCCTGGCTGGGGTAGTCCTTGTCGAAATCCTGGTTGTACAACGGCAGGTCGCCGATCTCCACGTAGGAGAACACCGCCTTGCCGGCGGCCAGTTTCTCCAGCGCGTGGGCCAACGCCTGATTGTGCGAGCCCTTGCGCAGGCTGCCGACCAGTACGGCAATCTTGTATTCGGCCATCACGTTCGCTCCGTTGGGGGAAAGGCCCAGCCTAGGCGGGCCCACCTTCGGCAACGGTGAAGGCGACGTCAGCCACCCATGGGTGGCTGCCTTCCGTCCAGACGTACCCGCACGCGTGGCGCTATGCGCGCGTCACTTCGGCGCGTGCGTTGCGCCAATGCGCCTGCCAGGCCTGGAACATCAGCACGTTCCACAGATGCGTGTGCCACTTGCGCTCGCCCTGCTTGAACTGCTGCCACAGCGGGGCGACCGCCTCGACGTTGAACACCCCCTCCTCGGCCAGCCGCGCCGGATCCAGCAGTTCATCGGCCCAGCCACGCAGGTCGCCTTTGAGCCACGCGCTGACCGGGGCCCCGAAGCCGCGCTTGGGGCGGTGCACCATATCCTGCGGCACATAGCGGCCCAGCACGCGCTTGAGCAGGTACTTGCTGACGCCATCGCGCTGTTTCATCGCCATCGGCAGCGACCAGGCGAACTCGGCCACCCGCCAGTCCAGCAGCGGGGCACGCGCTTCCAGGCTGACCGCCATGCTGGTGCGGTCCACCTTGCACAGCAGATCATCCGGCAGATAGGTACTGAAATCGGCCAGCATCATCGCGTCCGCCGGTGAGCCGGCGCCATGCAGCGGATCGGCCAGGTCGTAGAAACTGCCAGCCGCCTGCGCGCCACGAACGGCGGCCACCGGATCGCGCCAGCGCGAAATGCGGTTGCGGTAGACATCGCCGATGCCGCGCGCGCCCGACTCGGCCAGCAGCGCGGCCAGCCCGCCCGTGCGCGAGGCCTCGCCCTGCGTGTGCGCATGGCTGGCCATCCAGCGGCGCAGCGGCGCCGGCACCTTGCCCAGCAGGCGCCAGTTGCGCATCGCCCGCTGGTAGCGGGTATAGCCGAAGAACAGTTCATCGCCACCGTCGCCGGACAGCGCCACGGTCACGCCCTGCCGCGCCAGCTTGGCAACCAGCGCCGTGGGCACCTGCGAGGCATCGGCGAAGGGTTCATCGAACATCGCCGGCAGGCTGGGCACCACCGCGAGCGCGTCTGCACCGCTGACATACAGCTCGGTGTGATCGCAGCCCAGGTGCTGGGCCAGCGACTTGGCCAGCGGCGCCTCGTCATGGTCCGAACCGGTGAAGCCGATGCTGAAACTGTGCACCGGCTGGCTCGACTGTGCCTGCATCAAGGCGGCCACCACCGAGGAATCGGTGCCGCCGGAGAGGAACACGCCGACCGGCACATCGGCCACCATGCGCAGCGCCACCGCGTCGCGCAGCACGGCATCCAGACGTTCTTCGGCCTCGGCATCGTTACCGGTGAACGGCGCGGCGAGTGCCTGTTGCATGCGCTCGCGCGCATTCCAGAACGGCTGCTGCAACTGGTCCGGGCGATGCGCGGCAGCGCCGGCGGCCACCGCCTCGGCATCCAGCCGCAGCACGCGGCCGGGCATCAGCTTGAAACAGCGTTCGTGGATGCAGTGCGGCGCGGGAATGTAATCCAGCCGCAGCAGCAGGGTCAGCGCATCGCGGTCGACCTCATTGTCGAAGGCCGGGTGCTGCCACAGGGCCTTGAGTTCGGAGCCGAACACCAGCGTTTCACCGGCCCAGCCGTAGTACAGCGGTTTCTTGCCGACCCGGTCGCGGGCCAGCCACAGGCAGCGCTCGGCGCGGTCCCACAAAGCGATGGCGAACATGCCGTTGCTGCGCTGCAGGGTCTCATCGAAGCCCCACTCGGTGATCGCGGCCAGCAGCACTTCGGTATCCGAATGGCCGCGGAAGCCGTGGCCCAGCGCTTCCAGCTCGGCGCGCAGCTCGGCGAAGTTGTAGACCTCGCCGTTGTAGGCCAGCACATAACGGCCATCGGCCGAGGTCATCGGCTGATGGCCCAGCGGCGACAGGTCCAGGATGCTCAGCCGGCGATGCGCCAGCGCGATGCCGGCCGAGGCATCGGCCCACACCCCGCTGTCATCCGGGCCGCGGTGCACCAATGCGTCGCCCATGCGCCGCGCCTGTTCTTCCAGTGCTGCCTGCTCCCTAGCCGGAGCGGGCAGCAACATGCCTGCCAATCCACACATGTATCAATGGTCCTGCGCCAGCGCGAGGGCGGCGTTCAATACCGCATTGTCGCTTGGAAGCACGCACAATGCTGCCCCCGCCAGCGGCGTGTAGGTATCGGCCCCGCAGACCCGCCGGATCGGCAGGTGCCCCAGCCCGGCCTCGACCAGCGCGGTGATTACGCCCTCGCCCACCCCGGCGCTGTGCCGCCCCTCATCGACCACCAGCACGCGCTGGGCATCGGCAGCCTGGCCAGCGATGAAACCGCCATTGAGCGGCACCAGCCAGCGCAGATCGACGACCCGCACCTGCCAGCCCAGCTGCTGCTCGATCGCCCGTGCCGCCCGCAGGCTCATCGGCACGCCATTGCCGTAGGTGAAGATGACCAGGTCACTGGCCTCCGGCGCGTAGACCCGGCCCTCGCCGAGCACCAGTGCCTGCTCCGGTGCGGGATACGGGAACAGCCATTGGCCATCGCCCGGCGCGTGCAGGTCCTTGGTCATGTACAGCGCGATCGGCTCCAGGAACACGGCGACGCGGCCATCGACCGTCGCCAGCGCCGCCAAGGTGCGCAGCATCATCGCCGCATCGTCGCCGCGCGAGGGACAGCCGACCACCAGGCCGGGGATGTCGCGCAGCGCAGCGATCGAGTTGTCGTTGTGGAAATGCCCGCCAAAGCCCTTCTGGTAACCAAGCCCGGCAATGCGCACCAGCATCGGGTTGCGGTACTGATCGTTGGAGAAGAACTGCAGCGAGCACGCCTCGCCACGCAGCTGGTCGGCCGCGTTGTGCAGGTAGGCCAGGTACTGGATCTCCGGGATCGGCAGCATGCCCAGATTGGCCAGGCCCTGCGCCATGCCCAGGATCATGGTTTCGTCCAGCAGGGTGTTGAACACGCGGCGTGGGCCAAACGCCTTGAGCAGGCCCTTGCTGACCGTGTACACCCCACCTTTCTGCGCGACGTCCTCGCCGAACAGCAGCGTGGCCGGGTACTTGGCCATCAGATCGTGCAGCGCCTGGTTGATCTGGATCGCCAGATGGCGCCGCGGCTGTGTTTCCGGCAACTGCGACGCCCCCCCAAATGCGGCAGCGCGCGCGTCATCGGCGGCCACCCGCGTGGCTTCGGCATGGACCGCCGCCGGCGAGTACGGCGCCAGTGGGGCGATGACCTCGGTCAGAGCGGTCAGCTTCGGGCGTCGGTCCGCCTCGGCGGCCGCCGCGAAACAGCGCGCGCGCACACGCTCGTACAGATCGAGCACCTGCGCGGCGGTCATCCACCCGGACTGCATCGCGATCGCCGCCGAGCGCAGCAGCGGATCGCTGGCTTCGGCCGCGCACAGCTCCGGCAACGGCCGCCATTCGATCTCGAAATCGGTGCCCGCATGGCCCATCAAACGCGTGGTACGCAGGTGCAGGAAGGTCGGGCGGCGGGTCTGCCGGCAATGGGCCAGCGCGCGCTCGACCTGCGCATGCCCCTCGACCAGATCCAGCCCATCAGCGAAGAAGTAATCCAGACCCGGGCGGTGCGCGAAACTCTGCGCGATCCAGCCGTCCGGCGTCTTGACCGAGATGCCGATGCCGTTGTCCTCGCAGACAAACAGCACGGGCGCGGGCAGCCGCTGGTACGCCGCCCACGCCGCGGTGTTGAACGCGGTCTGCGCGGTGGCGTGGTTGGCCGAGGCATCGCCGAAGGAGCAGATCACCACGCTGTCCTCGGGAATCGGCAGCGTGTGACCAATGCGTCGCCCGCTTTCGATGGCGAGCGCGGTGCCCAGGGCCTTGGGCAGGTGCGAGGCGATGGTGGAGGTCTGCGGCAGTACCCACAGCGGCTTGCTGCCCCACACCTTGTGGCGCCCGCCGCTGGCCGGATCGTCCCGACTGGCCGCAAACGAAAGCGCCGCATCCATCACCGGATCCATGCCCGGCAGCTTGCGGAAGCGCTCGGCCATGAAGCCGCCGGAGCGGTAGTGCAGGAAGGCAGGATCGGTGTGCCGGGCCAGCCGCGCCACCAGCGCATTGCCTTCATGCCCGGACGAACCGATGGTGTAGAAGACCTTGTTCTGCACCCGCAGCACGCGCGCCATCAGGTCCAGGTGGCGGCTGATCAGCTGGGATTCGAACAGCTCGGCAAAGCCCTGCGCATCCAGCGTGCTGCCGGGCAGGATGGGGCTGCCGGGGGCTGGCCTCGGCGCAGGCTCGCCACGCCACTGCTGCACGAAATCGATGAAGTTGGCGTCGCAGATCTCGGCCCGGTTGAGGCCTTTCATGCGCGCGGGAATCGGATCGGGAACCACGGCAAACATGCATCACCCTCCGGGACGTGTTGCGTAGGCGGATAACCGCACGAACTCAGCGGGACTGCGCGAACAGGGCCTGCACCTCCGGCAGCGGTTCGGGCATGGGGACAAAGCGCGGCTGCTCGCGCACACGCTGCAGCCAGGCCTGGACGGCCGGATACGGTGACAGCGCGACGCCGCCATCGGCCGCGACATCGGTGTAAGCGAACAGCGCGATATCGGCGATGCCGTACGCGCGGCCGCTGAACCAGGGCGCGGTGGCCAGATGCTCTTCCATCACCCTCAAGGCCTGTGCCGAGCGTTCGCGCAGGCGCGGCAGCTCGGCACGCCGCGCTGACTCCACCGGCGTCCAGCCGCTGATGAAGCGCGCGACCGCAAGGCTCGGTTCGTGGCTGTACTGTTCGAAGAACATCCAGCGCAGCGTCTGTGCGCGCTCCCAGCCATCCGTGGGCAGGTACGGCGTGCCTTCGGCCAGCCAGAACAGGATCGCGTTGGATTCGGGCAGCACCCGCCCATCATCGCGCTGCACCACCGGCACCTTGGCATTGGGATTCATCGCCAGGAAATCCGGCGTATGGGTCTGGCCGTGCGCGCTGTCGACCTCGACCCAGTGGTAGCGCGTGCCCAGCTGCTCCAGCAGCATCCGCACCTTGTGGCAGTTGCCCGACACGGACATGCCGTACACCGTCAATGGAGCCCGCAACGACGTCATCGCTACCCTCTTGCGCATGCACCGCGGGCGGCTTGCCCGCGCTGCCGAGTCTGGCCTCACCCCATCGCCTTTGCCAAGCGCGGGTGCAGCATCACCGCTGCCCGGCGCGGCGCTGCTGCCACTGCTGCCGCGACTGGCCCCAGATCTCGATCGGCTTGCCGGCATGCGGTGGCGGCAGCTCGCCCATGCGCAACAGCGAACTGCCCAGCTTGCGCGCGACTACCTTGGAGTTTTCGTTGGCGGCATCGATGGTGTGGATGACCTCGTCCCAGCCCAGCGTGTCGAACGCCCAGTCCATGCTCGCCACGGCCGCTTCGGGCGCATAGCCCCTGCCCCAGCTCTCGCGGCGGATGCTCCAGCCGACCTCGGTGCCCGGCCAGTCCAGCGGCTGCCAGGGGCCCATGCGGCCGACCCACTCACCGCTGCTCTTTTCGATCACCGAGAACATCGAAAATCCGTACAGATGCCAGCTGCCGACCAGGCAGCTGAAGCTGCGCCATGCCTGCGACGGGGCCTGCACGCCACCCAGGTGCTGCATCACCTCCGGGTCCGAGCAGAAGCGCAGGAAGGCATCGAAATCCTCGGCGCGCGGTGGGCGCAGGATCAGACGGTCGGTCTCCAGCCGGAGGTCGAAAATGCTCATGGCGTCCTCATGGGTTGCATGCGTGCCGGCATGATCGCAGATGCACTGATCGGCGTGCCGTGCGGCTGACCCCAAAACGCAGCACGCCGGCAGATGCCGGCGTGCTGGTGGTGCATTGACGCGACAGGAACTTACTGCCTGTTCGCATCCAGTGCAGCGGTCTGGGTGACCAGCTGGCCGTCGATCACCGGCAGGCGATCGCTGCTCGGCTTGTTGTCCATCTTCACGGTCTTCTCGGCGCCGTCATAACGGTAGGTCACGTTGTAACCGGTGACCGCATTGGTGGTGCCCATCGGGATGCGGTTGCCCGGCTTGCTGGCCATGCGCATGGTGCCGGTGGTGCCGTCTTCATTGCGGTAAGTCACGTTGTAGCCGGTGACGCGGGTCGACTCGGAGGTCGCCGTTTCGGTGTGGCACTGGCGCTCGGTACGGTTGACCACGCGGCCACCCACGTGGCGCTTGTCCACCTGGTTGCCGATCATGCCGCCGGCAACGGCACCGGCGGCCGTGGCTGCCTTGCGGCCATTGCCACCACCGACCTGGTTGCCCAGCAGGCCACCGATCACGGCACCGGCGACGGTACCGCCGACATTGCCGTCGCGTTCGGGCAGGCGTTCCTGCACCACCACGTCCTGGCAGACTTCATGCGGCGTCTGCGTGCTGGACGTCTCACGCACCGGCTCGGTGCCGATCACGGTGGCGTAGGCCTTTTCCTTCTTGGTCAGCGGATCGACCTTGACGATGTCGGCGTATTCCAGCTTGCCGGCCTTGTCTTCAATGGCCAGCTGATCGGTGCGCGCGCCATCGTCGGCGAGCGGCGTGGTGTCCAGAGTGGGCCGGGTCTGAGCAGCGGTGACCGCATCGGGCGAGGAACTGCCGCCCTTCATGAAGGCAGCGGTGGCGATACCGCCAACCAGCAGCGCACCCGCAGCGACCAACGCAGTAGTAGTTGTACTTTTCATAACCGGCTCCTTGCGGACGATCCGCAACGTTCTTGAGTGAATTCCAGCACGGCCACCCTGAACGGAATCTCCACGGATCGTGAACATCCTGCCGCCCATTCAGGTTCGGTGAGCCGTGGGCTCGTGATAGCGTTTACAGCATCTGCCCAGGAGTGCCTCATGTCCAATCCCATACTGTTGCCGGTGCTGGAATGGGCCCGTCGGCTGCGCTACCCCACCCTGTTCAAGATCACCGCCGCGCTGTTCGCGGTGACGCTGGTGATTCCCGATCCGCTGCCGTTCGTGGATGAAATCCTGTTCGGCCTGGGCACGCTGCTGCTGGCCAACTGGAAGCGACGCGGCGACAAGCTTCCCCCGCCGTTGCCGAGCAAGCGCCGCGCGTGAGGTTGATCGACAGCCACTGCCACCTGGATGCGGGTGAGTTCGATGCGGATCGCGCTGAGGTGATCGCGCGCGCCCGCGCGGCCGGCGTCATGACCCAGGTCGTGCCGGCCGTTACTGCCGCCAGTTGGCCCGGCCTGCGCGATGCGTGCCGATTGGCTGACGGTCTGCACCCGGCCTATGGACTGCACCCGATGTTTCTGGACCAGCACCGTCCGGACCACCTGCAGGAACTCCGCGTGTGGCTCGAACGCGAGCGCCCCTGCGCGGTGGGCGAGTGCGGGCTGGATTTCTTCGTCGAGGGGCTGGACCCGGACGCCCAGCAGCACTACTTCCTCGCGCAGCTCCGGCTGGCGCGCGACTTCGACCTGCCGGTGATCGTCCATGCGCGCCGCGCGGTGGATGCGGTGATCGCCGCGATCAAGCAGATCGGCGGGCTGCGCGGTGTGGTGCACAGCTTTTCCGGCAGCCCGGAACAGGCGCGGCAGCTGCACCAGCTCGGCTTCCTGATCGGGCTGGGCGGCCCGTTGACCTATGACCGTGCCCAGCGCCTGCACCGTCTGGTGGCCGGTATGCCCATGGAGCAGCTGCTGCTGGAGACCGACGCGCCGGATCAGCCGGATGCGGGGATTCGTGGAAAGCGCAATGAGCCGGCACGCTTGCCGGTGATCCTGGCGACGGTGGCGCGGCTGCGCGGGGAGCCGGCCGAGGCGATTGCCGCGCAGACCACGGCCAATGCGCGACGCCTGTTCGCCCTGGCGTAGGGCCGACCGCGGCCGGCTATTTCAGCAGCACGCTTGGACCCGCTCGTCGTCCGGTGCTCTCCCCGATCCCCACTGCGCCGCGTCAGACCAGAGCCGGACGGTCCAACCGACTCCTGTGCCCATGCCCTGCGGCAGTCAATTGCTGCACCAGTGCTTCCCTGGCCTTCCTGCCTCCCGCGCGCACGTGCTCAAGTTCTGCTGCAGTGATCAGCACCACGGGCACCAGGGTAACCGGCGAAAGCGGCATCCCTTCCAGACGTGTCGCGAAATCCGGCGCCGGGCCGCCGACCAGCACACCCACGCAATCGTCCTCGGTGACGAATCGCGCGGGTATCTGATCGGTGAGGTGAGGCGCCTCGCTGGCACCGGGCAACTCCAGTGACAGCACCCCGTAAGTCTCCAGCTGGTGCCGGATGCCACCAGCATTGGCGACGGTCGAAGCAACCGTGCGCACTACATCGAAAGCCCAGCTGCGCATCAACGGACTGACGTCGCCGACTGCGCCTCGAGTACCTTCGGCAAGATCCCCGGTTTCCAGAAAGAGCTCCATCTCGAAACCATTGCCCAGCTCAGGCGCACTGTCGAATGGATCCGACAATCCGTCCGTAGCGATAATGACCGAATCTCCCCGACGCACGATGCGATATGCCTGCCGCGTCGAAGGCCAATCGGGCCCGCCAAGGAAGCTGGGACTGATGACATGCCCCAGAACGTCCTGCTCGACGACGCCCACGGACTGCCAGTGACGGTCGAGGCAATCGCTCGTTGCACGTCGCGCTGCTTCATCGGCTGCATCACCCTCAGTGCTGGCCTGGGTCACTGCTTCCGTAGCAACATTCGCGCTTGCGGACGGGTCCGCCGGAGCGCCACGCAGAGCGGTGTGCCGCCGTTTGAACGACTTGAAGAGCGTCTTGAGAAAATTCATGCGACTGCGCCGGAATCAATGGCTGGACCATGTCATTTCGCAGCGTTGCCTGCAACTTGACACGTCGGGTATGACCGCCCCAGGACGACCAACGCCGAGCGTTGAGAGCAATTGGCCCACAGCAGCCGACCAACGGTCGGCTCTACCACCGGGCGGCAGCTGGATCCGCCGGGATCAGCCCTCGGCGGGCACCGCACGCTTCTTCGGCTTCATCAACATCTCCAGCGCCTTGCCCACCGCCGCAAACGCGAACGCGCCGGTGATATGCGTGGCCGCGCCCAGCCCGGCGCCGCAGTCCAGTTTCAGCGCCGCGTCGGCGCCGAGGTTCGGGCGGATGCCGCACACGCTGCCGTCGGCCTGCGGGTACTTCACGTTTTCCAGCGAGTACACCGCCGGCACGCCGAAGTAACGCGAGGCGTTCTTGGGGAAGTTGAAATCGCTGCGCAGCTTCTTGCGGATCAGCGCCATCATTGCGTCGTGCTCGGTGCGCGAGACATCGCGGATCCGCACCAGGGTGGGATCGGTACGGCCACCGGCCGCCCCCACAGTGAGAATGGGCAGCTTGCGGCGGCGGCACCAGGCGATGGTCTCGACCTTGACCCGGAAGCTGTCGCAGGCATCGATCACCAGATCGAAATCGCGGTCCAGCAGCTCGACCATGTTGGACACGGTCAAGAAGGAGGCGACCGCATCGACGCTGATGTCCGGGTTGATCGCGCGGCAGCGCTCGGCCATCGCCTCGGCCTTGTTGCGGCCGTACTGGCCAGCCAGCGCCGGCAGCTGGCGGTTGGTGTTGGACACGCAGATGTCATCGGCATCGATCAGGGTCAGATGGCCCACCGCCGTGCGCGCCAGGGCTTCGACCACCCACGAGCCGACGCCGCCCATGCCCACCACCGCCACCCGGCGGGTGGCAAGCAGATCCACGGTGCCCACCCCATACAGCCGGTCGATGCCGGCAAATCGTTCGCGCAGTACGTCGTTCTTCATGCCCCTATTTTAATGCGCACTGGGCGGTCCGGGACGCGCCGTGGACAGGACGCGTCGTACCATCGCCGCAGCCACCTTTCAGGAAGCCCTTCACCATGAACGACCCCGTGACCCCGTCGCGCCGCCCGTCCGCCGCTTACCGCTACCTGTTCGTGGGCCTGCTCGGGCTGGTGATCGGCCTGATCGCCACCGTCATGGTCTCGCGCGCCATCCAGGCCCGCCAGGACCCCTTCCCGGATTCGCTGATGCACGTGATGAACCGCCAGGTGCAGCTGCTGCAGGCCGCGCAGACGCAGAACCGTTGCAGCCTGGCCGACACGGTGCCGCGCCTGCAGACCCTGCGCTCGCTCTCCAATGATCTGGACCTGGCCTTTCCCGGCCTGAAGGACAGCCAAGGCTTCCAGCAGCACGCCAGCGCGCTGCGCGCCACCCTCAATGAGGCCCTGGCCGCACCGCCGACCGACTGCCCGGGCATGGCCACGCTGGTGGAGAAGATCCAGACCGACTGCAAGGCCTGCCACCAGGATTTCCGCTGATTCATCTTCCAGCCACGCTGGCGGCCCGGGATTGGCACGCTGTTCACGCAGCACAGGACACGATCTGCTCCATGCGCACCAGACGCATTCGACCACCCCTCTGGCCAGGAGATACACCATGAAGATTCAATTGATTGCCGCCGCTGCCGTTGCCACCGTCGCCCTGGCTGGCTGTGCCACCACCTCGCCGGGCTACGGCAGCAGTGGTTACAACAACGGTTACGGCAATTCCGGCGGCAACTACAACACCAACCGCTGCGCCGATTGCGGCATCGTGACCCGTATCAACCAGGTCGCTTCGGGCCGCAGCGCACCGAGCGCGACCGGCGCGGTGCTGGGTGGCATCGTCGGCGCGGTCGCCGGCCATGAGATCTCCGACCACACCGGTGGCAGCCGCGGCAACAAGAACATCGCCGCCGCCGCAGGCGCGGTGGGTGGTGCGCTGGCCGGCAACCAGATCCAGAAGAACGTGACCAGCGATACCTTCGACATCACCGTGCGCATGGATGACGGCCGTACCGTCGTCGTCAACCAGCGCGATCTGGGTGGCATCCGCGAGAACACCTACGTCCGCGTGGTCAACGGCAAGGTGATCCTGCGCTGATCGGCGCAACGCACACGTAGACAAAAAAGGGCCCGCGCAAGCGGGCCCTTTTCGTGTTTCAACCAGGCAGGACCCGGTCTACGCTCAGAGCGGCTTGACCTTGTCGGCCTGCAGGCCCTTCTGGCCAGTGACCACTTCGAACTCGACCGCTTGACCTTCCTTCAGGCTCTTGAAACCCTGGGATTCGATCGCGCGGAAGTGCACGAACACATCTTCGCCGCTCTCACGGCTGATGAACCCGAAACCCTTCGCGTCGTTGAACCACTTGACGGTGCCCTTCTCAGCCATCTCAGCTACTCCCTAACTGTCTTGTTGTTGGATACACCCGTACAGGCGGCTGACAGCAAGGGGAAGCGGGGTGCAACGATGCAGCGGATCTGGAAGATCTACCATCATCAGGCCACGATCCACGGTGACCTTGCCAAGCTCAGCGTCTGCAACTTAACCCGGGCAAAACGAAAAAGCAACTAGCTAAAAGCTCCCGATGTCAACCCCATTTCAGGAACCATACTCGACAGCATGGACCCTTCATTCATCTTGTATCTGCTAGCTGCCCTCCTGGTACTGGTCGGCATCGCCGGCATCATCCTCCCGGCTCTGCCCGGAATTCCCCTGGTGTTCGCCGGCCTGCTGCTGGCGGCATGGGCAGATGGCTTTTCCCATGTGGGCTGGTTGCCCCTGGCGGTACTGGGGCTGCTGACCCTGCTCTCCTTCGCGGTGGACATCCTCGCCACGGTGGTCGGCGCCCAGCGGGTCGGCGCCAGCCGCAAGGCGCTGTGGGGCACCTTCATCGGCAGCATCGCCGGGGTGTTCTTCATGCCGATCGGCCTGTTCGTGGGCCCGCTGGCCGGTGCACTGTTGGGCGAGTATTGGCATACCCGCGAGCTCGGCCGCTCGACCAAGGTGGGACTGGCAACGTGGCTTGGCATCCTGCTCGGGTTCGCCTTGAAACTGGCGCTGGTGACCGCGATGCTGGGCCTGTTCGCGTTCGCGTGGTTCTTCTGAGGGGCCCGCCATACCGGGGCTTCACGCCCTGACCACACCATTGACCGGCATAAACCGGATCAGATCGACCGTCTCGTTCGCTGGCGGGATTATTCCTCAGCGGCCACACTGTGTCGGTTGACCCATTCATTCTTGTCACGCGGCCCTGCTCCCATGACCCTGCCCCATTCCCGCTCCGCCCTGTTCACTGCCCTGGCCCTGGCCGGCACCGCCCTGCCCGCTGCAGCACAGGAGGCGGCACCGAAGCCGGCGTCACCGCAGGCCTGCGCACTGGTGGACACCGACGCAGCGCGCCTGGCCTGCTACGACACGCTGTTCGGGCGCACGCCCGAGGTCACCCTGGCCGCCGATGCGGCCGCGACCGCCGCCAAGCAGGAGCGCCGGGAAGAACGTCATGCCGCCCGCAGTGCCGACGCCGACGCGCCCGCGACGCAGCGGGTCAAGCAGCGCCTCGGAGAAGTGTTCAAGAACGACGGTCATGAAGATGCGCTGGCCAATGCCGGCAAGGGCTCGCTGCTGGACAGCCGTTGGGAGCTCGCGCAGGACTCCAAGCTCGGCGCGTTCCAGCTGCGCGCCTACAAACCGGTCTACCTGCTGCCCGCGTTCTGGACCAGCGACAAGAACCAGATGCCGCAGTCGCCCAATCCGGTCAACACCGTCACCACCTCGCAGCAGCTGGACAGCGCGGAACTGAAGTTCCAGCTCAGCTTCAAGACCAAGATCGTGGAGAACCTGTTCGGCGACAACGGCGACATCTGGGCCGGCTACACACAGAGCTCCCGCTGGCAGGCCTACAACGCCGACAATTCGCGCCCGTTCCGTGAGACCAATTACGAGCCGGAAGTGATGATGATGTTCCGCAACGGCTACTCGATCGGCGGCTGGCGCGGGCGCATGAGCGGGATCAGCGTCAACCACATGTCCAACGGCCGCGCCGACCCCCTGTCGCGCAGCTGGAACCGGGTGATCGCCACTGTCGGCCTGGACCGCGAAAACTGGGCGCTGGTGCTGCGCCCGTGGTATCGCATTCCGGAAGACCGCAAGGATGACAACAATCCGGACATTTCCGATTACATGGGCCGCGGCGACGCGACCCTGACCTGGAACAAAAACGGTCACGAGGTCTCGCTGATGGCGCGGCACTCGCTACGCGGCGGTGATCGCTCGCACGGCGCGCTGCAGCTCGATTACGGCTTCCCGATCAGCAACCTGCTGCGCGGCCACGTGCAGATCTTCGATGGCTACGGCGAGAGCATGATCGATTACAACCACAAGGCCACCTATGTCGGCCTGGGTGTGTCGCTGCTGGAGTGGTATTGATGGCGGTGACGATCTGGCACAACCCGCGCTGCAGCAACTCGCGCGGGGCGCTGGAGATTCTGCGTGAGCACGGCATCGAGCCAGTGGTGGTCGAATACCTGAAGACGCCGCCGGACCACGCCACCCTGGCAGGGCTGATCACGCGCATGGGCATCGCCCCGCGGGCGTTGCTGCGCAGCAAGGAGCCGGCCTACGGTTCGCTCGGGCTGGACGACGATGCGTTGTCCGATGCCGCGTTGATCGAGGCGATGGTCGCCCACCCGGAGCTGATCAACCGCCCGATCGTGGAGACCCCGCGCGGTGCACGTCTGTGCCGGCCGCCGGAGACGCTGCTGGAAATCCTGCCGGCGTAAAACCGCGCCTCAGCTGCCTCCGCAGCGGCTGGTACACCGGTTGATATCCTCGCCACAGGTCAGCGCGGGCAGCCGGTTGCGGCAGTAGTCGCTGCTGGCTTGGCATGATTTACGCAGGTCCGGGTTGTCGATCTTGTCGCACTTCGCGTCGCGCTGGGTCGCCACCCCGGCGCCACAGCTGTCGCCGCTGCCAAACCCGGTACGGCTGGTCATGCAACTGTCGTACTGACGCTGGCACTGCTGCATGCACTGGTTGGCAGCGGTGACCTCGCGCAGGCTGGGCGGGGCGGTGTGGAACTCGCCATCACTGCTGCAGGCGGTGACCAGCAGGCTCAACAGCAGGGCGGAAAGCATCCTCGGCATCGTCGTGCTCCGTGTCGAAAGTATCCGGCCATGGCCGGCATGTGTGCATGCCCGGAATGTAGCATTGCGTGTTTTCCGAATTAAGACGCGGGCTCCCGGCGCAGCCGCAGACGCCTGTTCCGTTACACCGGCTACGGCGCGTCGCATCTTCGACGAGTACGTCGACTGACGTCACTCAGCGCCAGTCGGTGATGCCCTCGCGACGGTAGACCTCGGCGAACGCCGGCCGTGCTTTCAGGCGATCCGCGAAGGCCTTCAATGCCGGCCAGGTATCACTGGGCGTGGGCATGTTGCGCGACCAGCGCATCAGCATCACCAACATGAAATCGACCACGCTCAACGACTCGCCCAGCACGTACGGGCCGCGCGTGGACAGGTGCTCGGCCAGATGCTGCCAGGCGGCTTCCAACCGCTCGCGCGCCCGCTGGCGGGTCGCGTCGACGTGCTCGGGGCCGGCCATTTCCTGCGGGTAGAACCACGCCCGATATGCCGGTTGCACGGTATTGGCGCACCAGAACATCCAGCGATAGGCCTCGGTGCTGGCAGCAGGGCCGCTTCCGGATGGCGGTCTGCCAGATGCAGCGCGATCGCCGCCGCCTCGGTCAGGACCTGCCCGTCGAGCAGCAACGTCGGCACCAGGCCCGCGGGATTCAAGGCGAGATACGCCGCCTCCTTGTGCTCGCGTTTGTCGAAATCCAGCAGCACCAGGTCGTGCTCGATCTGCAGCTCCAGCAGCAGCCAGTGCACGACCAGGGCGGCCGTACTCGGCGATCCATACAATGTGGTGCGCATGTGTCGGTGCCTCTCAAGGGAAGGCCCGCAGTATGCGCGCGGCGCGCACACGGGTGGACAACGGAAAACGGGGCC
>NZ_JBHFHW010000031.1:37787-46623 GCF_057333975.1 Stenotrophomonas sp. AGC87 | reverse complement strand
CCGTTTTCGTTTCGGCAACGTACCGACCCGCGGCCGATACCTGCCGCGTGGCCGCGACCGGAGGCCTCAGGCGACGACGACCGGAATCTTGCCGATGCGGGCCTGCCATTCGCGCGGGCCGGTCTGGTGCACGGACTCGCCGGTGGAATCCACCGCCACGGTCACCGGCATGTCCTGCACGGTGAACTCGTAGATCGCTTCCATGCCCAGATCCGCAAAGCCGACCACCTTGGCCGCCTTGATCGCCTTGGAGACCAGGTAGGCCGAGCCGCCAACCGCCATCAGGTAGGCCGACTTGTTGTCACGGATCGCTTCGATCGCCGCCGGGCCGCGCTCGGCCTTGCCCACCATGCCCAGCAGGCCGGTCTGTTCCAGCACCTGGCGGGTGAATTTGTCCATGCGGGTGGCGGTGGTCGGGCCGGCCGGACCCACCACTTCGTCGCGCACCGGATCGACCGGGCCGACGTAGTAGATAAAGCGGCCCTTGAGGTCGACCGGCAGCGGCTCGCCCTTGTCCAGCATTTCCACCATGCGCTTGTGCGCGGCGTCGCGGCCGGTCAGCAGCTTGCCGTTGAGCAGCAGGGTCTGGCCCGGCTTCCAACTGGCGACGTCTTCCGGGGTGATGGTATCCAGATCGACGCGGGTGCCCTTGGAGGCGTCATAGGTGATCTGCGGCCAGTCTTCCAGCGACGGCGGATCCAGCATCACCGGGCCGCTGCCATCCAGGGTGAAGTGCGCATGGCGGGTGGCCGCGCAGTTCGGGATCATCGCCACCGGCAGGTTGGCCGCGTGAGTGGGGAAATCCTTGACCTTGATGTCCAGCACGGTGGTCAGGCCGCCCAGGCCCTGCGCGCCGATGCCCAACGCGTTGACCTTGTCGAACAGTTCCAGACGCAGTTCTTCGGCACGGTTGGAGGCGCCACGGGCCTTGAGCTCATTGATGTCGATCGGCTCCATCAGCGATTCCTTGGCCAGCAGCATCGCCTTCTCGGCGGTGCCGCCGATGCCGATGCCGAGCATGCCCGGCGGGCACCAGCCAGCGCCCATGGTCGGCACGGTCTTGAGCACCCAGTCCACGATCGAATCGGACGGGTTGAGCATGGCGAACTTGGACTTGGCTTCCGAACCGCCGCCCTTGGCCGCGACGATCACCTCGACGGTGTCACCCGGCACCACCTTGACGTTGACCACGCCCGGGGTGTTGTCCTTGGTGTTGATGCGCTTGCCGGCCGGATCGGCCAGCACCGAAGCGCGCAGCTTGTTGTCCGGGTAGTTGTAGGCACGGCGCACGCCTTCGTTGGCCATGTCCTCCACGCCCATCGTGGCGTCGTCCCAGCGCACGTTCATGCCGATTTCCAGGAACACGGTGACGATGCCGGTGTCCTGGCAGATCGGCCGGTGGCCTTCGGCGCACATGCGCGAGTTGATCAGGATCTGGGCCATCGCCTCCTTCGCGGCCGGCGACTCTTCGCGCTCGTAGGCAGCGTTGAGGCTCTTGATGTAATCGACCGGGTGGTAGTACGAGATGTACTGCAGCGCGTCGGCGATGGACTGGATGAGGTCTTCCTGCTTGATCGATGTCACGACTTGCTCGCTTGCTGGAGGCTGGCGGGGTTGAACCGCCGATTTTAACAACTACCGCCCCGCGGCGTTGAGAATCGCTCGCGGTGGCCCCGTTTGGTGCACAGTGGCGGCCCAGCCTTGTCACAGCGGCCCGCCCTGCCGCGTCCTTCCGGCATGACCCCGACCGATACCTTCCAGACCCACCGCCCCCGCCTGTTCGCCCTGGCCTACCGGCTGCTGGGCAGCCGCAGCGACGCCGAGGACATCGTCCAGGATGCCTGGCTGCGCTGGCAGGGCACCGATGCCGCCACGATCCGCGATCCTGAGGGCTGGCTGGTCACCGCCACCACCCGGCTGGGACTGGACCGGCTGCGCGCCCGGCGCAGCGCGCGCCTGGAGTACGTGGGGCCGTGGCTGCCCGAGCCACTGGAGATCACCCTGGACCCGGACCCGCTGCAGGACCCGGCCCAGCGCCATGCGTTGGCCGACGAGGTTTCCGTGGCGTTCCTGGCGCTGCTGGAGCAGCTCACGCCGGACGAGCGTGCCGCCTTCCTGCTCAAGGACGTGTTCGACTATGACTACCCGGACATCGCCCCGCTGCTGGAGCACGCCCCGGCCAACTGCCGGCAGCTGGTCCATCGGGCGCGGCAGCGGCTGCAGACCGGCGCCCCCCGCTTCGCGGTCTCGCCGGCGCAGCACCGCAACCTGCTGGCGCGCTTCATGGACGCCTCGCAGCAGGGCGACCTGACGGCGATCCGCGCACTGCTCGATGCCAATGCCGAGATGATCTCCGACGGTGGCGGCCGCGTAACCGCGGCGATCCGCCCCCTGCTGGGTGCCGAACGCATCGCGCAGCTGTACTGGGCGATCGCCCGTCGCAACGGCCAGCATCCAGCCCGGCTCGGCCAGGTCAATGGCGAGCCGGCGATCCTGCGCTTCGCCGGCGACCTGTTGCACTCCGTCACGATGATCACGGTCGATGCGGGGCGCATCGTGCGCGTGCTCAGCGTGCTCAATCCGGAAAAACTCACCGCGCTTGTCACAGCGCGCGAGGCTGGCGCGTCCTCCTGATGAAGACGGCCATTGCGGCCGTCATGGAGTACCCACATGTCCGCTTCGCCCCGCGTTCCGTACACCCGTCTGGCCGCCGAGGCCTTCAGGGGCCTGCTGGCCACCAGCAAGGCCGTCCATGACAGTTCCATCGATCCTGTATTGATGGAGCTGGTGTTCCTGCGCGTCTCGCAGATCAATGGCTGTGGCTACTGCATGGATATGCACGGCACCACCCTGCGCAAGGGAGGGATCGAACCGCGCAAGCTCGATACGCTGCCGGCCTGGCACGAGAGTCGTTTCTTCGATGCGCGCGAGCGTGCCGCGCTGGGCTGGGCCGAGGCACTGACCCGGCTGAGCAGCGCAGCGCCTTCGGATGCCGCGTACGAGGCGCTGTTGCCGCACTTCGATGAAAAGGGCATCAGTGACCTCAGCATGGGCATCGCGGTGATCAATGCCTGGAACCGCCTCGGCGCTGGTTTGCTGCCGCCACTGCCGTAATTCGATGACGGGAACGCGCTGAATCACCTGTGCTCGCTTGCACGGAGTGGCTGAATCGCACCTGCACGCACATACGCAACGCGGGGCGTCAAGGCAAGGTAGTTCCTGACATGGGACTCGGGCTTTGATGACAGAAAGCGGTGGGTGCATCTATCCAAATCACTGCGCTGATTTCTTGTTCAGATAACAGCTCAACCGCGCCGCGGTTCGCAGTACGGTCCGGCCTCCTTTTGGGTCGGACCGTACTGCATGAGCCACACGCGCAGCGCAACGCTTCATCCACACCCGACTGCGTGGTTGCCCGCGTATCTGCTCATCAACGCGGCCGCGTCTGCCCTACCCGTGCTGTTGAACGTTACATGGCCCGCCGCCATCGACGCGCGGCTGTTTGTCACCGTGGCACTGGCAAGCCAACTGATCCTCGCACTGGCTCTGTGCTGCCTGCCCGGCTGGCTACTGGGCAACATCCGGCCACTGCGTACGCTGGCATTGCCCAGCGTGGTCACGCTGACCACGCTGTGGTGGATTGCGCTGCTCATCGATGCCCGGGTTTTCCATCAGTTCGGTTTCCATCTCAATGGTCTGGTCATCGGCCTGCTGCTCAGCGGGCGGCTGCTGGAACAGCTCGGCTTGAACACCGTCTCCTGTCTGGCTGCCGGCGCCCTGCTCGCCGGCATGGCCGCGCTGCAGCTGCAGTTCGCACGATGGCTTAAACACCGGCGCATTGCCGCGCTCCCGCGTGCCCGCTGGCTGTGGTTGCTGCTCCCCCTGCTACCGATCACCCAAGGCCTGGCGATCTGGTACGACGCGCGCAGCCGAGCCGATGCCATGACCGGATTGCGCCCCATTCCCTGGCTGCACACCGCTACTGCGCGGCGCCACCTGGCCAGGCTGGGCTGGGCACAGGAAGACAGCATGGAACGCCAGCTGGCAGGGCAGCCCAGCAGCACTGCTCTGCAGTACCCGCTCCAACCGCTGCAGTGCCGCCCCGAGCGGCCCATGAACGTGCTGATGATCGTGGTCGATTCGCTGCGTCATGACATGCTCACGCCGGCGCAGATGCCCCATGCCAGCCGATTCGCCGAGCAGGGATGGCAGGCACAGCAGCACTACAGCACCGGCAACAACACGATGCATGGCTTGTTCGGGCTGTTCTACGGCCTGCCGGCCCTGCATACCAACACCATGATCCACCACCGCCGCGGGCCGGAGCTGCTGCGCCAGCTGGACCAGCGTGGCTACCAGTTCCATCTGTATGGTGGCGCTTCGTTGCAGGGCGCCCGCATGGACCGGGCCGTGTTCGCACAGGTCACCGCGCCGCTGCATACCGCGCCGAGTGATGTCGCCCAGGATCTGCGTGATCGTCATGTGGTGAAGCAACTGTCCGCTGCACTGCGCCAGCAGCCCGCCGATACGCCGTTCTTCGGGTTCATGCTGCTGGACAGTGCCCATGTGCCCTATGCCGTTCCGGCCGATGCCGAGCACCGGTTCCTGCCCCAGGCCAGATCCGGTGATCACCTCAAAACCCATCGCGGCACCGACCCCGCACCGTTGTTCAACCGCTACCGCAACGCCGTGCTCAAGGCCGACACCCTGATCGGCCAGCTGCTGCAGGCCCTGGACGACAGCGGACGCAGCGACGATACCGTGGTGATCATCACCAGTGATCATGGCGAGTCCTTCAACGATCTCGGCCAGAACGATTGGGGCCACAACGGGAATTTCAGCGACGTACAGACCCGTGTGCCGATGGCGATCCGGTGGCCGGGCCGGGCAGCTGCCACAGAGCCGGGTGTGACCAGCCACATGGATATCGCACCAACGCTGCTGCGCCACCTGTTGGCCTGCAGCAATCCGCCCTCGGACCATTCGGCAGGGCTGGATCTGTTCGGCCCGCTGCCTCCGGTGCGCCCGTTGCTGGTGGAGTCATGGACCCAGCGCGCGGTGCGCGTCGGCCCTCGGGCGCTGCTGGTGCGGCCCTATGGAATCGAGGTGCGTGATGCCGACTATCGTCAGATCCCGGATACCACGTCAACCGCCGCCGTCACCGCCGCCATCATCGATCAGATGCAGCTGCTCCAACCCACTACCACGCCAACACCCTAGGGCGTTGGCGACACGGCCGCTGGCCCGTGATGGCATGTACCGGCACCCGACGCGGCAGGCTTCATCTCCAAACCACGCGTGCGACGCGCACAATACCGCCCATGCCCGCCTCCCCCGCTGCCGGTGCACCTGGCCAGAAGAATCCCAGCCTGCGTGAGCGCGTCAATGCGATGCGCAACCTGCCCCCGTTCCTGCGCCAAGTCTGGCAGACCAGCCCGGGGCTGACCCTGGCCAGCCTCGGGCTGCGCGTGATCCGTGCGTTGCTGCCGGTGGCGATGTTGTACGTCGGCAAGTTGATCATCGATGCGGCGGTACTGCTCAGCCAGCACGATGCGGGCTTCCCGCCGTTCGGCGAGGCGCTCTCCAGCGGGCTGCTCAATCCGCTGCTGGGCCTGCTCGCCCTCGAGTTCGGCCTGGCGATGGCCTCTGACCTGCTCGGCCGCATGGTCAGCTACGCCGATACGCTGCTGTCGGAGCTGTTCACCAACGTCACCAGCGTGCGCCTGATGGAACACGCCGCCGAGCTGGACCTGGAAGATTTCGAAGACCCCGACCTGCAGGACAAGCTGGACCGCGCACGGCGCCAGACCATGGGCCGCATGAACCTGATGAGCCAGCTGTTCGGCCAGGTACAGGACAGCATCACCGTGGCCAGTCTTGCAGTCGGCCTGATCGTGTACGCGCCGTGGTTGATCCTGCTGCTCGCGGTGGCCCTGATCCCGGCGTTCATCGGCGAATCGCATTTCAACGCCGCCGGCTACAGCCTCAATTTCCAGTGGACGCCCGAGCGTCGGCAGCTGGAGTACCTGCGCCAGATCGGGGCCAGTGTGGAAACCGCCAAGGAGGTGAAGATCTTCAACCTCCATCGCTTCCTGATCGACCGCTACAAACGGCTGGCCGAGAAGTTCTATCTGGCCAACCGCGCCCTGGCCCGCAAGCGCGCGATCTGGGGCACGCTGCTCGCTGCGCTGGGGACGCTGGGCTACTACGCAGCGTACGCCTACATCGCCTGGCGCACCGTACGCGGCGATTTCTCGATCGGTGACCTCACCTTCCTGGCCGGCAGCTTCCTGCGTCTACGCCAGCTGCTGGAAGGCCTGCTGATCGGTTTTTCGCAGGTCGCCGGGCAAGCGCTGTACCTGGACGATCTGTTCTCGTTCTTCCAGATCGAACCGGAGATCCATTCGCGCCCGGACGCCGTCGCCATCCCGCAGCCGATCACCCAGGGCTTCGTCTTCGAGAACGTCGGCTTCCGCTACCCCGATGCCGAAAGCTGGGCGGTACGCCATCTGGATTTCGAACTGCGTGCCGGCGAAGTGCTGGCGCTGGTCGGCGAGAACGGTGCCGGCAAGACCACCCTGGTCAAGCTGCTGGCCCGCCTGTACGACCCCGATGAAGGCCGCATCTTGCTCGATGGCCGCGACCTGCGTGATTACGACCTCGATGACCTGCGCGCCAACATGGGCGTGATCTTCCAGGATTTCGTGCGCTACAACCTCAGCGCCGGCGAGAACATCGGCGTCGGTCTTGTCGAGGCGATGACCGACGACGCCCGCATCCGCGATGCCGCGCGCCGTGGCAGGGCCGATGAAGTGATCGCCGGCCTGCCTGGCGGCTACGACCAGCTCATCGGCCGCCGCTTCAAGATGGGCGTGGATCTGTCCGGCGGGCAATGGCAGAAGATCGCGATCGCCCGCGCCTACATGCGCGATGCGCAGGTGATGATCCTCGATGAACCGACCGCGGCCCTGGATGCCCGCAGCGAGTTCGAGGTGTTCCAGCGCTTCAAGGAACTGTCCGACAACCGCACCGCCGTGCTGATCTCGCACCGCTTTTCTTCGGTGCGCATGGCCGACCGCATCCTGGTGCTGGCCGGCGGCAGGATCGAGGCCAGCGGCACCCATGCCGAACTGATGACCCAGGGCGGCCGCTACGCCGAATTGTTCGAACTGCAGGCCGCTGGCTACCGCTGAAACCCACGGCTGGCGGGCCTGTCCCGCCAGTCAATGAGAATTTATCTCATTTGAGATAAACTAGACCCGACGAAACCGACCAGAACCCCACCCCCATGTCTTCCGCTTTTGGCGCCGAAACGGTGCTTGAGGTCCGTCACTGGACCGACGCCTACTTCAGCTTCACCACGACCCGCGACAGCGGCTTCCGCTTCGAGAACGGCCAGTTCGTGATGATCGGCCTGGAAACCGAGGCGCGCCCGCTGCTGCGCGCGTACTCCATCGCCAGTGCCAACTGGGAAGAAAACCTGGAGTTCTTCAGCATCAAGGTGCAGGACGGCCCGCTGACCTCGCGCCTGCAGCACATCAAGCCGGGCGACAAAGTGCTGGTCGGCAAGAAGCCCACCGGCACCCTGCTGATCAGTGACCTGCACCCGGGCAAACACCTGTACCTGCTTGGCACCGGCACCGGCCTGGCGCCGTGGCTGTCGGTGATCAAGGACCCGGAAACCTACGAGCGCTTCGACAAGGTGATCCTCACCCACGGCGTGCGCTACGAGAAAGACCTGGCCTACCGCGATCTGTTCGAAAAGGAACTGCGCGAGCACGAATTCCTCGGCGAGATGATCGGCGACAAGCTGCTCTATTACCCGGCGGTGACCCGCGAAGCCTTCCCCAACCAAGGCCGGCTGACCTCGCTGATGGAAAGCGGCGAGATGCAGAAGACCCTCGGTCTGCCGCCGCTGGATCCGGAAAACGACCGCGCCATGATCTGCGGCAGCCCGCAGATGCTGGCCGACCTGCGCACCGTGCTGGACAGCCGCGGCTTCCAGACCTCCCCGCGCATCGGCACGCCGGGCCACTACGTGTTCGAGCGCGCCTTCGTCGAAAAGTGAGGTAGAGCCGCGCCATGCGTGGCTGGACCCCACAAGGTCATGCAACACGAGCAGCCGGCCAGTGGCCGGCGCTCCCCGATCACGGCCCGTCGTGGTCGGGCAACTGCCTCAGCCCAGCGCCGCCTCGATATCCCCGCGCAGCGATTCGGGCGTGTCGGTCGGCGCGTAGCGCGCCAGCACCTGCCCATCGCGGCCGACCAGGAACTTGCTGAAGTTCCACTTGATCCCGCGCGTGCCCAACACCCCGGCCTTCTCGGCCTTGAGCCACTGCCACAGCGGATCAGCGCCGGCACCGTTGACCTCGACCTTGTCCGACATCGGGAAACTGACCCCATAGGTCAACGAACAGAACTCCCCGATCTGCGCCGCAGCGCCCGGCTCCTGGTGCCCGAACTGATCGCAGGGAAACCCGACCACCACCAGCCCCCGCGGCCCGAACTCCCGCCACAGCGCCTCCAGCCCCTCGTACTGCGGCGTAAACCCGCACTTGCTGGCCACATTGACCAGCAGCAACACCTTGCCCCGATACTGCGCCAACGCCTGCGGCTGACCCGACAGGTCCACGAACGGGAAATCGAAGGCAGTGGTCATGGCAGCAGATTCCGGTGGAAAGACCTCATCTTAGCTCGCCCACCGTGTTCGGCTTGATGGGCTGAGGAGCCGGCCAGCGGCCGGCACTACCCCACACTCAGGGCCAACGCTCCTTCTCGAGGCGCCAATCAACTGTCCAGCGCGGGGCGGGTGGGGGTTGGCGGGGCCGTAGTGCGC
>NZ_JBHFHW010000031.1:35292-37718 GCF_057333975.1 Stenotrophomonas sp. AGC87 | reverse complement strand
CCCCCCCCCCCCCCCCCCCCCCCCCCCCCCCCCCCCGCGCCTCGCAGCAGCCGACCGCTGCTGTTGCTGTTGCTGTCGCTATTGCTGCTGCAGTGACCGCGCCCTTTCGCAATGCCCCGGCCGTGGTCCGGCCAAAACATGTCTTTCGACACAAGCCCCTCCGCAACGGCTCGGGTTACCCTCAAAGACTTGTCTGACCGGAGAATTCCCCTTGACCACCCGTCTTGCCCTCGCCGTCGCCGTGACCCTCGGCCTTGCCCTGCCCGCCTATTCCGCCACCGCCGCCACCCCGGCCGCGCCCACCGCCCAGCAGGCCAACCCGTTCTTCGCCGACAGCCCGCTGCCGCTGCACTTCCCGCAGTTCGACAAGATCAAGGACAGCGACTTCGCTCCCGCCTTCGACGCCGGCATGGCCCAGCAGCTGAAGGAAGTCGAGGCGATCGCCAACAACAAGGCCAAGCCGACCTTCGACAACACCCTCATCGCCCTGGAAAAGAGCGGTGACACCCTGGATCGCGCCACCACCGTCTTCTTCAGCCTGGTCGGTGCCGACACCAACGACGCACGCAAGAAGCTGCAGGCCGACTACTCCGCCCGCTTCGCCGCGCACAGCGACGCCATCGCGCTGAACGGCAAGCTGTTCGCCCGCATCCAGACCCTGTACGACACCCGCGCCCAGCTCGGCCTCGACGCCGAAGGCGTGCGCCTGGTCGAGAAGTACTATGAGAGCTACGTCCGTGCCGGCGCCAAGCTGTCCGAAGCCGACAAGACCAAGCTCAAGGAAATGAACGCCGAACTGGCCAACCTGGGCACCAAGTTCAGCCAGAACGTGCTGGCCGAAGTGAACGCCTCGGCGATCACCGTCGATGACGTCAAGGAACTGGCCGGCCTCTCGCAGGAGCAGATCTCCGCCGCGGCCGAAGCCGCCAAGGCCCGCGGCCAGGACGGCAAGTACGTCATCACCCTGCTCAACACCACCGGCCAGCCGCCGCTGACCAACCTGGCCAACCGCGCGCTGCGCCAGAAGATCTACGAAGCCTCGGTGACCCGCGGCAGCCGCGGTGGTGAGTACGACAACACCGCCCTGGTCTCGCGCATCATGCAGCTGCGTGCCGACAAGGCCAAGCTGATGGGCTTTGCGAATTTCGCCGCCTACAACCTGACCAACCAGACCGCCAAGACCCCCGAAGCGGTCAACGCCATGCTCGGCCAGCTCGCCCCGGCCGCCGTCGCCAACGCCAAGCGCGAAGCCGCCGACCTGCAGGCCATGATCGACAAGGAACAGAAGGCTGCCGGCAAGCCCACCTTCAAACTGGAAGCATGGGACTGGGCGTTCTACAGCGAGAAGGTCCGCCAGGCCAAGTACAACTTCGACGAATCCCAGCTCAAGCCGTACTTCGAAATGAAGAACGTGCTCGAGAACGGCGTCTTCCATGCCGCCCAGCTCGAATTCGGCCTGACCTTCAAGCAGCGCACCGACCTGCCGGTCTACCACGAAGACGTCACCGTCTACGACGTGTTCGATGCCGACGGCAGCCAGCTGGCGATCTTCATCTTCGACCCGTATGCACGCGCCTCCAAGCGCGGCGGTGCGTGGATGAACTCGTATGTCTCGCAGTCCGAGCTGACCGGCTTCAAGCCGGTGGTCGCCAACCACCTCAACATCCCCAAGCCGCCGGCCGGCAAGCCGACCCTGCTGACCTGGGATGAAGTGACCACCACCTTCCACGAATTCGGCCATGCCCTGCACGGCATGTTCTCGAACGTGAAGTACCCCTATTTCTCGGGCACCTCGGTGCCGCGCGACTTCGTCGAGTTCCCCTCGCAGGTCAACGAGATGTGGGCCGATGATCCGGTCATCCTGAAGAACTACGCCAAGCACTACCAGAACGGCACCGCCATGCCGCAGGCCCTGCTCGACAAGGTCGTCGCTGCCGCCAAGTTCAACCAGGGCTTTGCCACCACCGAGTACCTCGGTGCGGCCATGCTCGATCAGCGCTGGCACCAGATCGGCCCGGACCAGGTCCCGGCTGCCAAGGACGTCATGAAGTTCGAAGCCGAGGCCCTGGCCAAGGACGGCATCTTCTACGCGCCGGTCCCGCCGCGTTACAAGACCCCGTACTTCAGCCACATCATGGGCGGCTACTCGGCCGGCTACTACGCCTACATCTGGTCCGAAGTGCTGGATGCCAACACCCAGAAGTGGTTCCGCGAGAACGGCGGCCTGAGCCGCAAGAACGGCGACCACTTCCGCCAGACCCTGCTCTCCAAGGGCGGCAGCGTCGATGCGATGGAGCTGTTCCAGAACTTCGCCGGGCATGAACCGCAGATCGAGCCGCTGCTCGAAAAGCGCGGCCTGACCTCGGGTGGCAGCAAGAAGTAAGCGTCCGCTTCAACGACGTGCAGTACGAAAGACGCCCCGCCCT
>NZ_JBHFHW010000031.1:0-35243 GCF_057333975.1 Stenotrophomonas sp. AGC87 | reverse complement strand
CTAACCACGCCCGGCACTGCCGGGCGTTTTTCATTCTTATCACCGCGGCGCCACATAGCCTCCAGGCACGCCGTTGGGCGACAACACCAACTGCCACAACTGCGCATGCCGGCAGCGGAAACTCGCCATCGAGCCGGCCAGATAGAACCGCCACATCCGGCGGAAGCGTTCGTCATAGCGCTGCACATCCAGCCGCGGCCACGCCGCCTCGATATTGGCCCGCCACGCCTGCAGCGTCCGGTCGTAATCGGTGCCGAAGTTGTGCCAATCCTCCAACACGAACAGCCCCTCGAACGCTTCCGTCACCTGCGCCGCCGAGGGCAGCATCGAATTCGGAAAAATGTACTTGGCGATCCACGGGTCGGTGCGGTGCCGCGACAGATTGCTGCCGATCGAATGCAGCAGGAACACTCCCGCCGGCCGCAGGCAGCGCCGCGCCATCTCGAAATACCCGCGATAGTTCTTGTCGCCTACGTGCTCGAACATGCCCACTGACAGGATCGCGTCGAACGACTCGTCCACCTCGTGATAGTCCTGCAGCCGGATCTCGATCGGCAGGCCCGCGCACAGCTGCCGCGCATACTCGGCCTGCTCGTGCGAGATCGTCACCCCCACCCCGGACACGCCATAGCGCTCGGCCGCGAATTTCAGCGCCTCGCCCCACCCGCAGCCGATATCGAGAATCCGTTGCCCGGGGCGCAGCCCCAGCTTGCGGCAGATCAGATCGAGCTTGGCCTCCTGGGCCGCATCCAGGTCGGTGGCCTCGCGCCAGTAACCGCAGCTGTAGACCAGGCGCTGGCCGAGCATCGCCTCGTACAGATCGTTGCCCAGATCGTAATGGCGCCGGCCGACCTCGAAACTGCCGGCCCCGGCCTGCAGGTTGAACACTCTCGCCTTGAGCGCATCGGCCAGGTCGCGCCAGCCATGCACGCGCTCGTCCAGATGCGCCTGCATCAGATGAAAGAGGAAATCATCCAGCGCGCGGGCATCCCACTGCCCGTCCATGTAACTCTCGCCCAGGCCCAGCGAGCCCTGGGCCATGACCCGCGCGTAGAAGCGCGGGTCGTGCACCGTGATGTCCTGCGGCTGGTCACCGTCAACGGTGACCCCCGCCTCATGCAGCAACCCTGTGACCCGTCGTTGCAGCCCAGCGTCCACATCGCCTCCGTCGATCAGCCCCGGGCGAACAACCCTGCGACATCCTGACCCACGTGCGGCACCAGCACGGCGGCCGGGACGTCCACGGTCTGCGTGCCGT
Source organism: Stenotrophomonas sp. AGC87 (assembly GCF_057333975.1). Taxonomy (NCBI): domain Bacteria; kingdom Pseudomonadati; phylum Pseudomonadota; class Gammaproteobacteria; order Lysobacterales; family Lysobacteraceae; genus Stenotrophomonas; species Stenotrophomonas sp. AGC87. Next base: position 33,985 of record NZ_JBHFHW010000031.1, on the reverse strand, counting down.
CCGAGTACGGCCCTACCTGGTAGGGCGGGAACACGAAGCGTATCGCAGAGATGCGCCCGTCGGAACCGGTCAGCGGCTGGAACTGGCTGAAGTTGTCGGCACTTGGCCCGGTGCCGTCGGCGATCATCCGGCTGGCATTGCGCAGCGATTCCTGCATCTGCGCCGGCTCCATTTCATCGCCGCTCAACCGGGTCGCCACGCGCTCGCGCAGCTGGTCGGCCACGTAATCGCTGATCGCTTTCCAGCCCTTGGCATCGGCCACCAGCTTGTCGGCGGTCAACATCTGCTGCTGCTCCGGCAGCCACACAAAGCGCGCCACCAGCGGCTCACCGTGGGCACCGCCGGTATAGCGGCTCCCATCGGCGGTCACCACCACCAGCTGCGGCGTCTCCAGCACTTTCTCGAAGGTCAGCGAAAGCTCGTAGGGCATGGTCGGCTTGTCGTTGCCCAGCCCGTCCAGCGCCTGCTGCAGCTCTGCCCGCGCACTGTCGGCATAGCCGCCCAGCGCCTTGGCCAAGCCCGGATACCGGGCGATGTCCGGCGGGTAGGTGATCCCGACCACGGCCTGCGGCGAGGTCTCGATCACATCGCGCAGCTCGACCGGTGCGTCGGGAGCCACCGCGGGCGCGACGGGTTCGGCAGCGGTGTCGACCGGCGCGGCCGGTCCTTGTGTGTCGCCGTCGTGCTTGTTGCAGCCTGCGAGCACCACCACGCCCATGGCCATGGCCAACGCGCTGGCGCGCAGCGCGCGACGGTTTCCTGCGATGTTCATCCTGAAATCCCCTTGTTGTAACCCACCATCATGATCGGCCATCCCTGAAGCATGACCCGCTGTCGTCATCGGACCAGCAGGTCGTCGTACTCCTCGTGTCGCTGCAGGAACGCCTCGGCGTAAGCGCAGGCCGGCACCACCTTGAATTTCTGTTCGCGCGCATAGCGCAGCGCCACCTTGGTCAACTCACCCGCCACGCCACGGCCGGCGATCGGCTCGGGCACCTCGGTATGGGTGATGATCATCCGCTTGCGCTTGATCTGGTAATCCAGCAGCGCCAGATGCCCTTTGACCCGGGCCTGGAAGCGGTGATTGGCCAGATCGTGCTCCACCTCGTAAGCCAGTCCGGGCGGCGTGACCGAAGCCATGAGCGGTGTCTCCTGCGGCGACTGCAGCGATAGTGCGCAGCCGGCCGCCATGATCGCGTGAAGCCTGAACAGGGGCAAGCAGCGACGTGCTGCGTCACATCCGGCCCTAAAGCCGGGCGCCTTCCGGCCGATACCGGAGTCGGACAGGGCGTGAAAGCTGGCATGGCTTTTGCGAAGACCTGCCTGTACGCACCCGCTTTCCGGAGGTCCGCATGGACAACACTGCACCTGCCCCCGCCCCCCATGGCGACGCCGACACTTCCCTGCTGGAAGGCTTGTTCCAGTTGGCCGTGAATGGCCAGACCCAGGGCTGGGAATTCGACCAGATCGACAACGAGGTCTACGCCCGCCTGCTCAGCACCTATGGCGTGGACGGCAAGAAGGCCGCCTGACGGTTGCCGGGCTCACGCCAGGTACCACGTTGTAGGTACCGACCGTTGGTCGGTACGCCCCACCCCGCGCCAGATACCCCGTTGCAGGTACCGACCGTTGGTCGGTACGCCCCGACTCAACCGCCGAGGCGGAAGGTCGGGTTGCTCAGCTCACGCAGGAAGTGGCTGAAGATGCTCGGCTGCATCGCCAGCATGAACAGCACACCGAACGCCGCACCGGCCAGGTGCGCGCTGTGGTTGATGCGGTCGCCGCCACGGCGGTCCATCCAGATGCTGTAGCCCACGTAGAACACCGCATAGATGATCGCCGGCGCCGGAATGAACAGCACCAGGATGATCGACCACGGCTTGATCAGGATGAAGGCGAACAACACCGCCGACACCGCACCGGACGCCCCGAGGCTGAGGTAGTTCGGGTTCTTCTGGTTCTTCAGATAGCTCGGCAGGATCGACACCAGCAACGCACCCAGATAGAACGCCGGATACGTCAGGTAGCTGCCGCTCAACTGCAGCATCACCTGTTCGATGAAGCCGCCGAAGAAGAACAGCGTGATCATGTTGAACGCCAGATGCGAGAGATCGGCGTGGATGAACCCGTACGTGATCAGGCGATCGTACTGACGGTTGCGGTCCACCGCCGGTGGCCACAGGATCAGGCGGTCGGCGAGCGCACGGTTCTTGAACGCCATCCACGACACGATGACGGTGATGGCGATCAGCAGCAGGTTGACTGGGGTCATGTCAGGCTCAGGCGGTGCGGTAGTTGTCGACCATACGATAGCGCTTGGCATACCAACCGAAGGCCAACGCCGCCAGGAACGCGAAACCGGCGAAGAAGAACATCAGGAACGCCGCCTCGCTCAGGCCGGTACTGGCGATCTGGTGGGTCACCGTGTCGTTGCGCACCGCCGCGTTGGACAGCAGCACCCACAGGTTGCCGATGGTGGTGGTCAGGTTCCAGAAGCTCATCACCACGCCCTTCATCGCCTGCGGCGCCTGGCTGTACGCGAACTCCAGGCCGGTGGCCGAGACCAGCACCTCACCGAAGGTCAGCAGCGCGTAGGGCAGCATCTGCCAGAAGATGGACATGGCGTTGCCGCCATCCATCATCACCTGGATGCCGCCGACCACGATCCAGGCCAGGCCGCTGAAGGCGATACCGGCGGTCATCCGGCGCAGCGCGGTCGGCTCGAAGCCGAAGCGGCGCAGCATCGGGTACAGCACCAGGTTGTTGAACGGGATCAGGATCATCACCAGCAGCGGATTCAGCGCCTGCATCTGCGAGGCGGTGAACCAGCTCGGCATGGCCATCTGCTGGCCCTGCAGAACCCAGGTCGAGGCCTTCTGGTCGAACAGCGAGAAGAACGGGGTGGTCAGGGCGAAGATCACCAGCACGCGCAGCACCGAGCGCACACCTTCCACGGCCTCGGCCGGATGCACCGCACGGGCACGGTCCAGCTGGATCCAGGTACCGCCACCGATACCGGCCAGCAGCAGGACCAGCGCGATGCACAGGCAGATCACGATGCCCAGGCTGCCGACCAGGCCCATCGAGGCCACGGCCAGCACCGCACCGAGAATGGCCAGGGTACGACCCGGACGCCCCTTGCCCGGCACCTGCGCCGACAGCGCGGTGCGCACCACGTTGCCGAACGAATGCGGGTCCTTCGGCGGCAGCGGCACCAGCACATAGCGCTTGCGGCCCATCCAGAACACGAAGGTGGCCACGAACATCAGGATGCCCGGAATGCCGAAGGCCCACGACGGACCCAGGTTCTTCAGCGCCAGCGGGATCAGCAGCGAGGCGAACAGCGAGCCGAAGTTGATGATCCAGTAGAAGGCATCGAACACGATCTTCGCCAGATGCTTGTTGCTCTGGTCGAACTGGTCGCCCATGAACGAGGCCACCAGCGGCTTGATGCCACCGGCGCCCAGCGCGATCAGCCCCAGGCCGACGAAGAAGCCCTGGCGGCTGTCCTCGAAGATGGCCAGACAGGCGTGACCGGCGCAGTAAATGAGGCTGAACCACAGGATGGTGTGGTATTTGCCAAAGAATTTGTCGGCCAGCCAGCCACCGAGCAGCGGGAAGAAATACACGCCGATCATGAAGCTGTGCATGATGTCCTTCGCCTCACCGGCGCGGCCATCGGCGGTGATCTCCTGCAGCAGCAGCGAGGTGATCAGGAACTGCACCAGGATGTTGCGCATCCCATAGAAGCTGAAGCGTTCGCAGGCCTCATTGCCGATGATGTAGGGAATCTGGCGCGGCATCTTTCCTTTGCCTGCGCTGGCGGCTGCGATATTGCTCATCCTGTGGGGCTGTCCTGCGAACACGAAAGGACCAAGATTACCGGAACCCCCTACCCCAGCGCACGCTGCACAGCTGCATGACAGGCGCCGGACATGGCAGGCGGGCTGGAAACGGCCGCGCGGGATGGCACCCATGTCACGGATCGTCGACGGCGGAAGCGTAAACTTATCGTTATGCGCACGCACATCACCGGTGGGACCCGACGTTGGACAGGCTGGATCCTGCTGCTGTTGCTGGCGGCCCCCGCCGCAGGCGCGCACGCACGCCAGGCCGAGGATGCCCTGCCCTCGCTGAAGATCGCCACGCTGGAACTGCCGACCCAGGACGATGCGCAATGGCAGCAACGGCGAGACCAGGTGCTGCAGCTGCTCGAATCCATGCAGCCGGACGTGATCGCGGTGCAGCGCGTGCTGCAGACCCAGGGGCGCAACCCGGCCTGCTGGCTGGCCAGCCGGCTGCGCTACAGCTGTGATTTCGTCACCGCCGATCCGCCCAGCCAGCCGTTGCGCCATGGCAGCGCGATGCTGACCCGGTTGCCGGTCACCGATGACGCCGTCACCCTGCTGCACCCGCCCGGGCAGTTCAGCGCGGCCGGCATGGTACGGATCAAGCTGCGCGAGGAACTGATCAACATCTACGTCGCCCGGCTGCGGCCGGAGCCGGATGACGCGCAGATCCGCCGGCATCAGACCAGCGACCTGATGACCTGGATCGGCGCGACCGCCGAGGGCCTGCCCTCACTGATCGCTGGCGATTTCTCCGCGGAGATCACCGAACTGGTGGGCAGCACGCCGGGCTTCCAGCCAGCCCGCAAGAACCCCGGCGAACGCGTGGACCCGCCCTCATTGGCCGGCGCGGCACGTGGGCACGGCCTGGACGTGCTGTTCCAGGTGAAGTACTTCGGCGGCATCCGCCAGGACAGCATCAAGCTGCCGGCCAGCGAAGGTGACCCCACCGCGATGCGCCTGGGTACCATGGCGACCCTGCGCCTGCAGACCCCGGAAAGCACCAGCGCGCCTTGAGTCGCACCGCTTGCGGTGGCGCAACGAAAAACGGCCAGGCATCGCTGCCTGGCCGTTCGTGTGTCAGGTGACCTTGCCGATCAGGCAATGGCTTCCTGGTAACGACGCTCGACTTCATTCCAGTCGACGACGTTGAAGAACGCGCCGATGTATTCCGGGCGACGGTTCTGGTACTTCAGGTAGTACGCGTGTTCCCACACGTCCAGCGCCAGGATCGGCGTATTGCCGTCCATCAGCGGGCTGTCCTGGTTGGCGCTGCTTTCCACCACGACCTTCTTGTCCGGGGTAACGCTCAGCCAGGCCCAGCCGCTGCCGAACCGGGTCAGGGCCGCCTTGGTGAAGGCTTCCTTGAACTTTTCCAGGCCGCCCAGCTGCGAATCGATCGCCTTGGCCACGTCGCCCACCGGAGCACCGCCGCCGTTGGGCGACATCACGGTCCAGAACAGGGTGTGGTTGGCATGGCCGCCGCCGTTGTTGCGCACGACGCCCTGCAGATTTTCCGGAAGGGACTTGGTCTTCTTGACCAGCTCTTCGACCGGCAGGTCGGCGAACTCGGTGCCTTCCAGCGCGGCGTTGACGTTGTTGATGTACGTCTGGTGATGCTTGGTGTGGTGGATTTCCATCGTCGCTGCGTCGATATGCGGCTCGAGCGCGTCGTAGGCGTAGGACAGCTTGGGGAGGGTATAGGCCATGTGGTTCTCCTGGTAGCTCACTCACCCGGCAAAGACCGGGCGTTGCGGAGTCGATGATGGGGATGGCCGATAAGCTTACCAAGGCCCATGTAAAGGAAACTTCGTCCTGCGCGGTCGATCGCGTGTCCGGATCGTGACGCGACAGTGACGGTGCACGCCGGACGACGTGGGCTCCCTCGCAGCGCAGCATGCCTGTTCGGCTGGGCCTCACCGTGCGGGGCGATGATCGCAGTAGAGTAGTCGCCTCGCCCATCGCCTTTGGCCCCTCATGCGCAAGCCATTGCTGTTGTTGATCGCCATCGTGCTGCTGGTCGGCGGTCTGGCCGCCATCAAACTGGCCCAGCGCCCGCCGGCACCGCAGTTCGCGCCATCGCTGACGCAGCCGGATACGGCGCCGCCCGCAAGTGCCCCGACGTCATCACCGGCATCGGCCAAGGCAGCGCGCGATCCCCTGCCCCCGTTCCTGCCCGCCGAAGCGCGCGACACCATCGCGCTGATCCAGCGCGGCGGCCCGTACCCGCACCGGCAGGACGGGAGTATTTTCAGCAACCGCGAACAGCGCCTGCCGCAGCGACCGCGCGGCTACTACCACGAGTACACGGTGGACACGCCCGGCGCCGGCAATCGCGGCGCACGGCGCATCGTCACCGGCGGCACACCCCCTACTGGCTGGTTCTACACCGATGATCACTATGAAACGTTCCGTAGTTTCGACGTTCCACCTGCCGGGAGCTGGCAATGACGCATGACGGATTCGAGTTGGGCCTGCACGACATCAACAATGCCGGCATCTATGCGATCGGCAACGATGACGTCGCCCCGTTGTCGGCCGCGATGCGCGATGCCGGCCTGCGCGTGATCCAGATCGACCTGGACGGCTGCCACGACAAACGCACGCTGCTGATGCGCCTGGCCGCCCGCCTGGATTTTCCAACCGGCTTTGGCGGCAACTGGGATGCGCTGACCGACAACCTGCGCGACCTGGCCTGGCTGCCGGCCAACGGCTATGCGCTGTTCTTCAGCGATGCCGATGCCCTGCGCAGCGATGCCGGCGCCGATTTCGACACGCTGCTGGATGTACTCGACGAAGCCAGCCGCTACTGGAGTGACGGCAACGTGCCGTTCTGGGCGTTCGTGGCACTGCGCGATGCAGACGTGGAACTGGACGAGGACGCCGCGACGCCGTAACCCCGTATCCGGGTAGAGCCGTGCCATGCGTGACTGTGACACCCCATGACGCCGGACCCGAGGCCAGCCACCCATGGGTGGCCCTACCCGCCGATGAGGCGCAGCCTCATCGGCTGCCGTTGTCTTCCTGCAGCTCCTTCTTGAACGGGATGTCCGGCGGCGGCCGCGCGATGGCCGGCTGGTCCTGCATGTTCGGATTGCTCAGGCCGCAGCCGCCACCGAACTGCAGCACGGAAATCACGCAGGAAATGGACGAACTCGTGCCCGGGATCGGAATCTCGACGGCCTTGATGCCCTTGCGCACCCACTCGGCCAGCAGCGATTCGTTGGGGGCCCAGTACTTGTCGAACGAGGTCGGCGTGTAGTCGTACGGCGGGCGCTTGAGCCATGTACCGGACTGTGCAATACGCTCCTTGCTCCAGCCGTCCTTATCGCCGCCCGGTGCACCACGCTCGCTGTTTGCTTGCCCGTCCTGGCCAGGCACGCGCACGCTGCCATCGGCCTTGAACAGGCTGCCGCCATTGCCTTGGGTCGCACTCACGGCCCTGCCATTGAGGTCGGCATCCTGCGGATGATTGGCGGCACCCCAGTCGTCGGAACGGTTGGGCGTGGTCCAACTGCCCGGCGGTGCCTTGGAGGGGCTCGCCGGCGCGCGCGCTGCAGTGGACGCCGCGGACGTACTTGCCGCGGTGCTGGTGCTGGTGCTGGCGCTGGCGGCGGCCGGGGCCGTCGCCGTACTGCTTGCTGCAACCGGTGCGGGCGGTGCCGGGCGCGGGGCGGCATTGGGCACCGCGCGTTCGCGTACGGCGACCTCCGGCGATCGACCGGGCACCGCCACCTCGCGCATGGGCAATGTGGCCACGCTCACCGACGGCGCGGTCACCGGCCGGATCTCGCGTTCGCGCACCTGCACGTCACGTTGCGGCACGGCGGCCTCCACCGGCGGCCCGGGAATGGCCACGGTCGGTGTTGGCGCTTCGATCACGGTGACCGGCCGCTCCTGCACGCTCAGCTCGGGCGTGCGCACCTGCGGTTCGGCCGGGCGCGGCGCCGGTACGGTGGCACGCGGCGTCGGCGCCTCCACCGTGACCACGGTGCGCTCACGGACGGCAATGTCCTGTGGCTCGCGCGTCATCACACGCACTTCGGTGCGCGGGACGCTGGTAGGCGGCACCACGAAATCGGTCGTGGCCTGGGCCACCTCGGTCGCCTGGACGGGCTGCTCCACCGCGGGCGTCGCGGGCGCGGGTGGCGCCGGTTGCGGCTCGCTCGGCGGTGCCGGCGCTGCGGTCGGCTGCGGGGCCGAGGCTGTCTGCGCATCGGCCTCGGCCTGCGCCATCGCCTGGGCATTGGCCATCGCCGCCGCGATCGCCGCTTCCGCCGTGGCCGGCTCGGCAGCCGCGGGTTGCGCGCCCTCCTCCTGCTGCGGCGTGCCGCGCCCAACGAACGCCACCTGCACACGCCCGCTCTCACCGCCCTGGTCCGGTTCGCTGGGCGGCCGGATCAAGGCCACCCACAGCAACAGCAGCGCGAACATCAGATGCAGCAGCGCGCTGATCACCGCCGAGGTCCAGCGCATCCAGCGCTGATCACGCGGCGCGGGATCCCAGCCCTGCCAGAGCAGGCGGCGCATCGCCTGGACGAAACTCAGTTCCGGCAGGCGTCCGCCGTGTGGAACCGGCTCACGCTGGGCCAGTTCGGCCAGCACTTCGCTGGCGCGGAACGGCCGCGGTAACGGCGACAACGCGCGCAGCCACAGGCCCCACCCATAGGGGAGGCCGGTGGTTTTTTCGAGAATGCGCTTGTCCGGCTGGCGAGCCAGCAGCCAATCGAGGATGTCGTCAGCCCGGCGCAGTGGCACGCAGCGCGATCAGGCTGCCGTGCCGCGGGGAATGTACGGCGCGTCGCCACTCTCGTGGTCGGTCGCATCGCGCACCGCGGTGATGCCGGGCACACGTCCCATCAGGGTTTTTTCGATGCCCTGCTTGAGCGTGACGTCGGCCATGCCGCAGCCCTGGCAACCGCCGCCGAAGCGCAGCAGCACTACGCCATCGGCCGAGACTTCCTGCACCGCGACCTTGCCGCCGTGCGAGGCCAGCTGCGGATTGACTTCATTCTCCACCACCCAGCGCACGCGCTCGACCAGCGAGGAGCCTTCGGTCGGCGCCTCGCCCTTGATCTTGGGGGCCTTGATGGTCAGCTGCTGGCTGCCCGTGGCATTGGTGACGAAATCGATCTCGGCGCCATCGACCCAGGCCACACTGGTGGCGGCCACGTAGAGGGTGAAGCCATCGCAGTCCACGGCCCACTCATCACCCAGCAATTCACTGGGATCAGCGAACTCCAGGCGGGCATCGGCGCGCGGGGTACCCGCATCGACGGCGGTCAGGCGCACACCCATGCCGGGCACGGCCTCACGTTCGATCAGCTTGCGGAAATAGGATTGGGCAGTGTCGGATATCTGGATCATCGGGCTATTCTAGCCAATCCCTTGTGATGCGCTCATTCGGTTTATACACCGGACCGCGCATTGTTCAGTCATCCAGATGTGGAGGAACCCATGGCCGACCTGATTCCGCTGGCGCAAGCCCATTGCGTGCCGCGCAAAGGCAGCGACCACAAGCTCGGCACCGCCCGTGTCACCGAGCTGCTGGCCCAGATTCCCGGCTGGGAGCTGGCCGAAGCCGGGCAGGCGCTGACCCGCACCTTCCGCTTCGACAACTACCACGGCACCATGGCCTTCGTGAACGCTCTGGCCTGGGTGGCCCATCGTGAAGACCACCACCCGGATCTGGGCGTGCATTACGACCGCGCCGTGGTGCGCTTCTCCACCCACGATGTGGGCGGCCTGAGCGAGAACGACTTCATCTGCGCGGCGAAAGCCTCGGCCCTGACGGAGTAAGCCCATGAAACTGCAGTACATCGTGCTGTCCAGCCTTGCCCTGGCCGCCTTGGCCGGCTGTAACAAGACACCCGCCGAACCGGCCGCCCCGGTCGCGGCGCCCACCGAGGTCGCCGCGGTCAAAACGCCACCGCCGGAGTACCCGATCGAACTGGCCTGCCAGGGGATCGGCGGCACCAGCACCTTCAAGGTGACCATTGCCGCCGACGGCCAGCCCAGCCAGGTCCAGCTCGCCAGCGGCAGCGGCAACGCCCAGCTCGACGAGCAGGCGCAGAAGGCCGTACAGGCCTGGCAGTTCAAGGCGGCCACCCGCGCCGGGCAGGCGGTCCCGACCACGATCCAGGTGCCGGTCAGCTTCAACCCGCCGCAGCCCAAGCCCGACCAGTGCTTCGCGGTCGAAGAACGGCTGCGTCGCGGCGGTTGATCGCCGCGTTGTGTTGAGGTCAGCCGCCGCAAACCGCGCATCATGGATCGTCAAGGCGCCCGTCGGATCAACGCGTCGCCACGCGCCCGGTGAACACCGCCCCCACGCAGCAGCGCATTTGAGCGGTCCGGTGCGGAGGTTGGGATCGCATGGCGCACTTTTCTCGTACAAGGACGCGTTGGCGGATGCCTGATATTTCCAGTGAAAACGTATGGATCGCCCTGGCGGTCACCCTGGCCGCCGGCCTGGCGACCGCGCTGGGCAGCCTGATGGTGCTGTTCTCACGCCGGCCCAACCCACGCCTGCTGGCGTTCGGGCTGGCCTTTGCCGGTGGCGCGATGGTTTTCGTCTCGCTCACCGAGATCCTCAACAAGGCGATCGACTCGTTCACCCAGGCCTACGACGCCCGGCTGGGCTTCGCCTATGGCACCGCGGCGTTCCTGGTCGGCGTGCTGCTGATCGTGGTGATCGACCATCTGATCCCGAACCCGCACGAAAGCCTGGACAAACAGGACCCGCTGTTCCGCGACAACAACAAGGCCTACATCAAGCGGGTCGGCCTGCTGACGGCGGTGGCGATCACCGCGCACAACTTCCCCGAGGGCCTGGCCACGTTCTTCGCCACGCTGGAAAGCCCGTCGGTGGGCATGCCGCTGGCGTTCGCCATCGCCATCCACAACATCCCCGAGGGCATCGCCATCGCGGTCCCGGTGTATTTCGCCACGCAGAACAAGTTCTACGCGTTCGGCGCCAGCCTGCTGTCCGGCCTGGCCGAGCCGATCGGCGCGGCGATCGGGTATGTGGCCCTGTCCGGGGTGCTCAACCACGCCACGTTCGGCTGGGTGTTCGGCATCATTTCCGGGGTGATGGTGTTCCTGGCCCTGGACGAACTGCTGCCGGCGGCCAAGCGCTACGCCAAGGGCCACGAGACCGTGTACGGTCTGGTGGCCGGCATGGGCAGCCTGGCGATCAGCCTGGTGTTGTTCAAATGGTGACGGTGCAGAGCCGGCCAGCGGCCGGCACTACCCTCCGTTCGGCACGGCCTTATCTGCCGGCGCTCACTTCAACCGGTTCAACACCTCGACCAGCTCCTCGGCCAGCGGCGCATTGATCAGGTAGGGCGTCTTGCCGGCGTCCAGCGCGAACTCCAGCGAGGCCGCGTGCAGGAACAGTCGTTTCAGGCCGATCTGCTCACGAAGCCGCTTGTTGACGTCAGGATCGCCGTACTTGTCGTCACCGGCCACCGGATGCCCCAGATGCTGGGCATGCACGCGGATCTGGTGGGTGCGGCCGGTTTCGATGCGGACCTCGCAGTACGAGTGCCCGCCCTTGCGCTCCAGCACCTTGAAGTGGCTGATCGACTCCTTGCCGATCGGATTGACCTGCACGTGCCGCTCGCCGCCCTGGCGCAGACCCACGTGCAGCGGGGCATCCACGGTCATGGTGCCATCGGGCATGCGGCCGGCCAGCAGGGTCAGGTAGCGCTTGCGGATACCGGCGCCGTGGTCTTCACGCAGCAGCGCCTGCAGCTCGCTCAGCGCCGAGCGCTTCTTGGCCACGATCAGCAGGCCCGAGGTATCGCGGTCCAGCCGATGTACCAGTTCCAGGGTCTTGCCGGGGCGCAGGGCACGCAGCGTTTCGATGGCGCCGAAGCTGATGCCGCTGCCGCCGTGGCTGGCCACGCCCGACGGCTTATTCAGCGCCAGCAGCCGATCGTCTTCGAACACGATGGCATCTTCCAGCCGTTTCATGAACGCAGCGGGCGGACCGGCTTTGTCGCCTTCCTCGTTGAGACGAACCGGCGGGACCCGGACTTCGTCGCCGCCCTCGAGTTTGCGCTCGGCCTTGGCGCGGCCGCCATTGACGCGGACCTGGCCACTGCGGACGAGCTTGTAGATCAGGCTGCGCGGTGCACCCTTGAGCTGGCCGAGCAGGAAGTTGTCCAGGCGTTGCCCGGCGCGGTCGGCCGGGACAGTGATGATACGTACGCTGGTCATGGCTTCAGCGGCTTTGGGGGTGGGCTCGGTAACGGTCATTGGCCTTTTATTCTGTTACACTCGGCGGGCGAGATAAGGGATTGATTTCGTTGGAAGTTGTTCTGGGCCAGAAGCCCGACTTCCCGCGATTCCGGCACAGTGCGCAGCCACCGCCCCCGGGGCGGCCATGTTAGCGGCTCACCGGCGGTCCCGGCCATCGCCGGATGTCTGACACGCATTCGCGCTGAACATGTCCCTGTGGCGCTCCAGCCTCGCTGAAAGCTGCCTCCGGCCCCGTTACACCCAAACCAAAACAAATGAAGCGCTCCCGCGGCCTGCCGTGGTGTTGTAGCGCTGGAAACCCAAACCGCCCTCCCCGCGCATGCGCGATGGGCGGTGAAGCGTGACCAGAAGCGAAACCCCATGGCGTTCCGCGCGGTAGCAGCGCGCGAGGAACGCAAGAATGAAGCGAATGCTGATCAATGCCACGCAGGCTGAAGAGCTGCGGGTAGCCATCGTGGATGGCCAGACGCTGTACGACATCGACATCGAACAGCCGTCCAAGGAACAGAAAAAGTCGAACATCTACAAGGGTCGCATCACGCGCCTTGAGCCTTCACTGGAAGCGGCCTTCGTCGAATACGGCGGTGAGCGCCATGGCTTCCTGCCGCTGAAGGAAATCTCCCGCGATTACTTCCAGGCCGGCGTCGACCACAACAAGGCCGGCATCCGCGAGCTGCTGCGTGAGGGCCAGGAAGTCGTGGTCCAGGTGGACAAGGAAGAGCGCGGCAACAAGGGCGCTGCCCTGACCACGTTCATCTCACTGGCCGGCCGCTACATGGTGCTGATGCCGAACTCGCCGAGCGCCGGTGGCGTCTCGCGTCGCATCGAGGGCGAAGACCGCGCCGCGCTGAAGGAAGCGCTGGACAAGCTGAACATCCCCGACGACATGGGCGTGATCATCCGCACCGCCGGCGTCGGCCGCGATGCAGAAGAGCTGCAGTGGGATCTGGATTACCTGCTGCAGGTCTGGAAGTCGATCGCCGAAGCGGCGCTGACCAAGCCGGCCTCGTTCCTGATCTACCAGGAATCGCGTCTGATCGTGCGCGCCCTGCGTGACTACCTGCGCGCCGATGTCGGCGAGATCCTGGTGGACACCGAAGAGCTGTACGAGACCGCCCAGGAGTTCATGCAGCAGGTGATGCCGCAGACCCTGCGCAAGCTCAAGCATTACAAGGACGACATCCCGCTGTTCAACCGCTTCCAGATCGAATCGCAGATCGAAGGCGCGTATGAACGCAACGTCCGCCTGCCGTCGGGCGGCTCGATCGTGGTCGACCAGACCGAAGCGCTGACCGCCATCGACGTCAACTCCTCGCGCGCCACCAAGGGCAGCGACATCGAGGACACCGCGTTCCAGACCAACCTGGAAGCGGCCGAAGAAGTGGCCCGCCAGCTGCGCCTGCGCGATCTGGGTGGCCTGGTGGTCATCGATTTCATCGACATGGCCTCCAACAAGCACCAGCGTGAAGTCGAGAACCGCCTGCAGAACGCACTCAAGTACGACCGTGCGCGCGTGCAGCTGGGCCGCATCTCGCGCTTCGGCCTGATGGAAATGAGCCGCCAGCGCCTGCGTCCGAGCCTGGGCGAATCCAGCCAGATCGTCTGCCCGCGTTGCGACGGCCATGGCCGCATGCGCAGCGTCGAGTCGCTGTCGCTCTCCATCATCCGCGTGGCTGAAGAGCATGCGATGAAGGAGAACACCGGGCAGGTGCTGGTCCAGGCCCCGGTCGAGATCGCCAACTACCTGCTCAACGAAAAGCGCAGCGCGCTGCGCGAGATCGAACAGCGCCATGACGCGCCGATCGTGATCGTCGCCGACGAGCAGCTGCACACCCCGCATTACGAAGTGACCCGCCTGCGTGAGAACGAGCTGGGCGAAGAAAGCGGCAAGCCGAGCTACCAGCGCGGTACCCCGCGCAAGCTGCCGGTGCACGCGCTGACCAAGGCCCAGCTGAACATCCCGGTCGCCCCGGTGGTGACCCAGGTCAAGCACAGCCAGCCGGCCCCGGTGCGTGAAGCCCCGGAACCGGAAGCCGCACCGGCCCCGGTCGCCGCCCCCGTGGCCGCCCCGGCTGCAACCGGCGTGGTGGGGTGGCTCAAGCGCATCTTCGGTGGCGAAGCGGCCCCGGCCGCCGCACCGCAGCCGAGCAACCGCCCGGGCCAGGACGGCAACCGCAACGGTCGCAACAAGGATCGCAACGGCAAGGACCGCAACGGTCGCCGCGATGAGCGTGGCGAGCGTGGTGGCAACGGCAATGCGCAGGCGCAGGGCCGTGGCAAGGACCGTGGTGAGCGTGGCGAACGCGGCCCGAAGGGCGAGCGTCGCGACGAGCGCCGCCAGGACACCGCCGCACCGGCCAATGGCAATGCGGCACAGGTGCAGGCACCCGCCCAGGGCAAGCCGCGCAACGAGCAGCAGCCGGCCAAGCCGCGCAATGAACCGCGCAATGACCAGCAGCAGCCGAAGCTGAAGCAGAAGCAGGGCCAGAATGGCCAGGCCAAGCCGCAGCAGAACGACGGCGACAAGCCGGCCGTGAGCGAGAAGCCCGCGCGTCAGCCACAAGCCGATGCACCGAAGCCGACCACCGCTGCACCGGTCGCTGCCGACGCCGCCGTGATCACTGCGGCTGCAGTCGTCGCCACCGGTGGCGCCGCGCCGGCCGCCCACGTCCAGGAAACGGCCAAGGCCGCTCCGGCCGAGGATGCACAGCTGGGCGACACAGACGCCACCGAACAGGGTGACGCGCCGGCCAATGCCGAAGACGGTACCGGCGAAGGCGCTTCGCGTCGTCGTCGCGGCCGCCGCGGTGGCCGCCGTCGTCGTCGTGGCAACGGTGAGCAGGCTGCCGGCAGCGACGGCCTGAATGGTGACGACAACGGTCTGGATGACGAGGGCGACGACCAGGACAGCGATCAGGACGGCGATACCGTCGCCCCGGCCGAGCGCCAGGTCGCCAATAACGGTCAGCCGCAGCCGGAGTTCGAGTTCGACGACGAATCCGGCAACGCGCCGGCCGCCGCACCTGCGCCGGTCCAGGCGCCGCGCCCGGCCCCGGTGGCGGCAGTTGCTGCCGCCGCTCCGGTCGCCGTGGTCAGCAGCCCGGTCGTGACCGCCGGTCATGCCGAGCCGACCCCGGCCCCGGTGGCTGCCCCGGTGGCCGAGAAAGCCCCGACCCCGGTCGTCGAGAAGGCCGCTGCCCCGGCAGTCGAGCCGATCGCTGAGAAGGCCCCGGCCTCCTACAACGACCCGGTGCCGTTCGTGGAAAGCCCGAGGCCGGCTCCGGTGGCGGCTCCGGTGGCGCCGGCTCCGGTCGCTGCACCGGTAGCTCCGGCCCCGGTTGCTGCTCCGGTGGCTCCGGCTCCGGTTGCTGCTCCGGTGGCTCCGGCCCCGGTCGCTGCTCCGGCCGCCCCGGCTCCGATTGCTGCTCCGGTGGCTCCGGCTCCGGTTGCTGCTCCGGTGGCTCCGGCTCCGGCTCCGGTCGAGGCTCCGGTGGCTCCGGCTCCGGTCGCTGCTCCGGTGGCTCCGGTCGTTGAGGCCGCCCCGCAGGAAGTGAAGGAGCCGACCGTCGCACCGGTGCAGACCAGCATGCTGGATGCCGTCGATGCGACCCAGGCCCCGGCACAGCCGGCAGCCCCGCAGGCCCGCACCGAATCGGCCCCGGCCGGCCCGGTCGTGCACAACGGTCAGCTGTTCGGTTCGGCCGCCAGCGAAACCCCGGCGGCGACCAACGCTGCCGAACAGGCCGCGCAGGCCGAAGCCCGCGAGGACATCCCGACCGATGCCCCGCAGGCCGAGGAAGGCGACAAGGCCGACCAGGAAAAGAAAGACACGCTCTGATCCTGAGTGAGTGACGCAACAAACAGACAGCGGCCTTCGGGCCGCTGTCTGCGTTTGGGGTATTGAATCGCGCAGCCAGCGGCGTGCGTCAGGCGATCATGATGGCGGCGCTGAGCGTATCTACGCATGGCGTGGATCTAGCCATGTCATCGGATGCATCAAGGGTGGACCCACGCCATGCGTGGATCCTGCACGGGATACATCAAGGGCAGATCCACGCCATGCGTGGAAGCAGCCGGTCGCGCGCTACGCCATCACCGATGACGCGGCGCGCGCCTCAGGGCGTCGTCGCCCCGGCATTCCCGGTGCCCGGCGCGAACTGCAGCCGGGTCCACACGCCGTAATGATCCGAAGCCCAGCGGCCAGCGGCGTACGGCTGGTCGAACAGGATCTTCGCCTCACGGGCAAGCAGTCGATCCTGCTGGAAGAAGATATGGTCGATGCGCGAGGGCGCGTCGTAGTAGTGCCGGTTGAGCGTACTGACCTGGGCCAGTTCGTTGTTGACGTGCACGCTGCCGTAGCTGTCGCCGTAGTGGTTGCGCAGCTCGCTCAGATCACCGGCATCCACCAGTGCATTGAAGTCCCCCGCCACGACCACCGGCGCGTCGCCTGCGCTCTGCGCGATGAAGGCCAGCAGATCCGCGACCTGTTCTCCACGGATGCGGCTGCCCACCTCGTCCGAACGCTCGTTCAAGTGCGTGGCATAAACATTGACCGGGCGACCGTCCACGTCGATGCGCAGATGCGCCACGGTCCGGTAGTCGCCCAGCGGTGCCAGCAGATGGTCGTTGCGCGACAGCACCGGCCGCCGGGTCAGCAGGGCGTTGCCATAGCGCTTGAAACGCCCCGGCGGATCGGTGGAGACGAACTGATAGTCGTAGCCCAGCTTGCGCGCCAGCCATGCGGCCTGGTTGCGCACGTGGGGCTTCTGGATCACTTCCTGCAGGGCGATGGCATCGGGCTGCAGCGCCTGCAGTTCACGCAGGATCACCTGGCGGCGGGCCGGCCAGTTCTCGCGGTCGTGGTGAAGATTGAAGGTGACCATGGTCATCTCCTGCGCGGGCGCCGCCACGGTGCCCTGCGCCAGCGCCACCAGGGGCGCGAACGCCAGCACGGCGGCCAGCAGGCCGCGCATCATCATCATCTTCCGCATTACGGTGCCTTGCGTTCCGCCCGGCGTACCGACGCCGGAATCTCGATCTCGACCTTGGCCGGCACCTGCATCACGCGCAGTTCGCCGCCCACCCATTCCACCGGCTCACCATTGACGGTGGTGGCGCCCGGCTCGCCGCTGTACGGCCACGGCAGCACCACGCCACCGGCCGGCGGCACCAGGCCGGCCGACACGGTCAGGGTGAGCTGCTTGTCGTTGCGGATCAGCGCGTAGTTGAGCTGCCCGTTCGGGGTGCGCAGGCCTTGCACGCCCACACCCTTGCCTTCCAGCCAGCGCGACGGCACGCCCGCGGCCAGCACCAGGCTGTCGTCGATGTCGCGGCTGTAGGCGAACATGTCCAATGCCGAACGCACGAAGTCCGAGGCCACCCACGCATGTGGCAGGTCACCCAGGAAGAACGGTTTGCGCGGCGTGCGCGAGACCACTTCGGCCCACTGGTTCCACGGCTGCGGTGCACGGTCCTTGAAGAAGAACTCGGTCGCCTGCCAAGCGCGGTCGCGCCAGCCCAGGCGCACGAAGGCGGCTACGTTGCGCCACTCGTACGGGGTGTAGTCCTTCCACTCGCGCTTGCCATCGCGGCGCGCTTCGAACTCGCTCCAGTAGCGCTCGAAGGTGTTGTTCAAGTACGGCTGCGGCAGGCGCCCCTGCTCGCCGGCCGGCGCCAGTGCGATGGTGGTCGAGGTGGCATCGAAATCGCCCAGTTCGGCTGAACCGGGCAGATAGTCGATCTTGTGCTGCGCGGTCGCCGCCAGCAGCGAAGCCTGCAGGTCGTCACGGAACTGATCGCGCGACTCACTGATCTGCATCGCTTCGGCCTTGCCGAGCGTGCTGGCGATGATGGCCGCGTCCTTGTAGCCACGCAGCGCCCAGAAGTTGTCCCAGTACGAATGCATCGGCTTGGCCGAATACCCTTCGTGACTGATCGAGACCGGCATCATCCCGTAGAAGGCGGGGTTGCGCGCGCGGTTCTCTTCGGTGCGCTCGCTCAGGCGCAGCTGCTCCATGTACTGGTAGGCGCCCTGCACGTGCGGCCACATCACCTCCAGGAAGGTGGTGTCGCCGGTGTAGCGCCAGTACTCGGCGATGTTGAAGATCAACTCGCCGTGGCTGTCGTTCTCCGGCACCGGGTCACTGCCGCGCGAGTCCACGCAGCACGGCACCTTGCCATTGTCGAACTGATAGGGCGCATACCAGTTCACGTACTCGCGCACCGCATCACTGCGGCCCATGCGCAGCAGGCCTTCGGAAATCATCGCGCCATCGCGGATCCAGCTGCGCGAATACGAACGCGTGCCCGGCTGCAGGCTGGGGCCGATGCGCGAAATCAGCATGTGCGCCAGCGCGGTGCGCAGCGTATCGGCCAGCGGCTTGCCAGCCGCGGGGACCTGCAGCGTCACCTGGTCCAGTTTGGTCCGCCACATCGAAGCGACCTGCTGCTGCGCCTTGGCCGCATCGAAGCCCTTGGGCATCGCCCAGTTGCCGGTCTGCGGCAGCACGATGGCGACCTCGCGGCTCTGGCCAGGCTCCAGCGTCCAGCGGTACAGCAGCGCGCCCGAGGCCAGGCCGGTGCTGTCCTTCACTTCGGTGGTGCCGGGCAGCTTGCCGCTGGCCAGGTGGACCACGTCGAACTTGCTGTCGAACGCGGTGGCGAAGGCCGCGTCCGGTGCCTGTGCCGGGTACAGGCGCGGCGTGCCGTTGACGTCCACATGGGTCGGGTCGAAGGACAGGTTGTCGATCCGGCTGACGCCGCCGACGGTATTGAGGAACTGGGTCGGCGGGTTCACCTGCCACGGGCGCACGGCCAGGGCCAGGGTGTACTCGTGGGCGACCTTGTCCGGGTTGCGCAGGGTGTAGCGCCCCACCAGCTGCGCGTTGTCCGGCGTGCCCTGCACGAAGCCGGTCACCTGCAGGCCAGCCTTGTCGTGGCTCCAACCGACGTTGGCGATCGGCAGGTAATCGTCCTGCAGCGATTGGCTGGTCTTGACGTCGGCCCAGCTGAGCAGTTTGTTGTCCACCAGCACGAACGGCTCCACGCTGAAGCTGGACTTGGCCACTTCCAGCGCACCGTCTTCGCCAATCAGCGCCTGCTCGCGGCCGCCATCCAGACCCAGCAGCGTCCAGTACGGCTGCTCGCCGGTGAAGCCGCGCGGCACCGAACCGCGCGGCAGGTCGGCGCCGACCGAGCGGACGAAATCATTCGGGGTATCGGCGAAGTCGAGCGGCTTGAGCGTGATATCGCGGATACCGTAACGCCAGCTCGGGCCGCCCTTGAGGTCGAAGCGCAGGTAGCGCGCTTCCGTATCCGGCAGCGCCAGCCAGTCGCGGCCACCGCCGCCGGCGGTCACCTCACGCAGCGTGTTCCAGCTGCGTCCATCGGCCGAGGACCGCACCACGTAGCGGGTGGCCTCCAGCCCGGGCAGCCATTCGATCACCGCCCCGCCAAACTCGCGCACCTTGTGCAGGTCCAGGCTGATGGTCTGCTCGGCCACGCCGCCACTGATCCAGACCGTATCCGGCTTGCCATCGACGATGCGGTTCTGGAGCGCGGTGGCGGTATCGGCAATCACCGACGGGCTCAGCGAGGAGGTGTCAGCGGCGGGCAGGCCCTGCAGCGTCAGCCGGTCGAAACAGACCGTGCCCTTGCCACCGACCTTGCTGTAGATCGTGAATTCCATCGCCGCGCTGCGCTTGAGCGTCTTGTCCGTTTCCGGGCCCCAGGCCTTGTCGATCTGGCGCTTGCGGTACTGCACGGGCGTCCAGGTTTTGGGGAACGCATAGCCGGGGCGGTTGACCCACCACACGTTGTCGCCGCTGGCGTCGATCAGCTTGAACTGCAGATCGTTGGCAGGAGAGTCGCCGCGCAGCTGGAAGCCGAACTGGTAATTCTCCGGGTACTGGATGCCCAGTTCGCGGCGGATGCCGACGTAGCCCGACACGTTGTGGAAATCGTAATCCACACACAGCGCGCGGCCTCCGCCACTGCCGGCCACGCTGCGCAGCGAGCCGCTGACCTGGTCGGAGACGACCAGCTTCCATGGGGTCATGTCATCGAAGCTGTCCAGCACCTTGGGTGCGGGCAACACCGGCGTCGCCGGCGGTGCGGCCGAGGCCGCCAGTGACCAGACCAGACCCAGACCCACCGCGACGACGGCATGCTTCACCCTTTGACACTCCCCAGCAACAGACCTTGGATGTAATAACGCTGCAAAGCCAGGAACAGCAGCAGCACCGGAACCACCGTGACCACCGCGCCGGCCATCATCATTTCAACGTCCATGATGTGCTCGCGCGAGAGCGTGGCCAGGGCCACCGGGAGAGTGTAGTGCTCCTGATCGGTCAACACGATCAAGGGCCACATGAAATCGTTCCAGGCGGCCATGAAGGTGAAGATCGACAGGGTCACCAGCACCGGCTTGAGCATCGGCAGCACGATCTGGAAGAAGATCCGCAGCTCCCCTGCCCCGTCGATGCGGGCCGCTTCGAGCAGCTCATCCGGGATCGAGCGGGCGTACTGGCGGACCAGGAAGATGCCGAACACGGTAGCCAGCGCCGGCACGATCACGCCACCGAAGTTGTTGACCAGGCCCAGCTGCTTCATCAGCAGGAACAACGGCAGCATCGCCACCTGCGCCGGGATCACCAGCGCGGCCAGCAGCAGCTGGAAGATGCGCTCGCGGCCGGCAAAGCGCAGCTTGGCGAAGGCATAGCCGGCCATGGTGTTGAGCAGCAGAGAGCCGAAGGTGATGGCCAGCGACACCATCAGGCTGTTGACGAAGTTGTTGGCCATGCCGGTGCGCGCAAACAGCTCATGGTAGTTCGCGGTGGTCAGCGAGGACGGCAGCAGCGGCGGCGGGAAATGCGCCGCTTCGCCGGTCGGCATGAACGACACCGACAGCATCCACAACAGCGGCGCCAGGCTCAGGACCGCCAGCACCACCAGGCCACCATTGACCCACCAGGCATGCCAGCGCGATTGACCGATTTCACGACTCATACCAACTGCCTCTTGCGGCCGAAACGCAGCATGATGCTGGTCACGCCCAGGATGATCAGGAACAGCAGGAACGCCACCGCGGAGGCGCGACCCAGGTTCCACCACTTGAAGCCTTCTTCAAACATGAAATACAGCACGCTGACGGTGCTCTGCAGTGGGTCGCCACGCGTCATCACGTAAGGCTCTGCAAACAGCTGGAAGTAGCCGGACACCGTGATCACGCCCACCACCAGCAGCACCGGGCCCAGCATCGGCAGGGTGATGTGCAGGAACTGCTTCCAGCGCGAGGCACCGTCGATACGCGCGGCCTCGTACAGGTCATGCGGGATCGCCTGCAGGCCGGCCAGGAAGATCACCATGTTGTAGCCGAAGTTCTTCCACACCGCGAACAGCATGATGGTCGGCATCGCCCAGTTCGGATCGCCCAGCCAGTCGATCGGGCTGATGCCCAGGTGGCCCAGGCCGTAGTTCACCAGGCCGTAGCTGGTATGGAACAGGTAACGCCAGATCACCGCCACCGCCACCAGGGTGGTCACCACCGGGGCGAACAGCGCGGTGCGGAACAACGCCTTGAAGCGGGCGGCCGGGGCATTGAGCAGGATCGCCGCACCCAACGACACCGCGATCGACAGCGGCACGCCGACGATCACGAAGTACGTGGTGTTCCACAGCGACTTCCAGAACATCGGGGTCTGCAGCAGATCGATGTAGTTGCCCAGGCCGACGAAGCGCAGGTTGTCACCGTCGGCCAGTGCGTACAGATCGAAATCGGTGATGCTCAGTGCCAGCGCCGAGAACACGGGCAAACCGAAGAACACGGCGATGACCAGGATGGCCGGGCCGGCGAACATCCAGCCGGCAAGCGAACGCTGCTTCATGGTGCCGCCTCCGTGGCCACGGCACTGGAGTGCGCCGTGTCGCTCGCCCCGGAGGATTCCTGCCGGTGCTGCTCATGCATCCAGCGGCGTTTGGCGAGGACCTTGTCCACGCGTTCGTCCAGCTCTTTCACTGCTTGATCCTGGTCCAGGCCACCACGCACCACCTGTTCGGTGGTGATCCGCATTTCCTGGGCGATCCGCTCCCACTCCAGCACCTTCGGGGTCGGCTTGACCCGCTCGAGCTGGTCGCGGAACGGCTGCGCCAATGGGTCGTTGGCCAGCGAGGGATATTCCCAGGTGCTGCGACGCGGCGGCAGGTCGCCGATGATCGAATGGAAGCGCTCCTGGATCGCCGGGCGCGACAGGAACTCGATCAGTTTCCACGAGGCTTCTTTCTGCTTCGAATCACGGAAGATCACCAGGCTGGTCCCGCCGGCGATGCCCGCACCCGGGCCATCCGGACCCGGCAGCGCGGCGGTGCCCCACTGCCCTTCCAGCGCCTTGGGCTGCAGCTTCTTGAACTCGCGGATGTTCCAGGGGCCGGACACGTAGAACACGTTGAAGCCACGGAAGAACTCGTCCCAGACGTTGGAGATCTGCGTCTCGGACATGCGCGGGGCCCAGCCCTGCGCGAACATGTTCTCGTAGAAGCCCAGCGTCCTGCGGAAACCCGGGCTGCTGAAATTGCCACGGGTGTCTTCATCGCGCAGCAGCGGATCGGGCTGCTGCAGCGCGAAGGACAGCTGCTGCTCGAACTCGTTGATCGGCATCAGCACCGCGTAGCGGTTGGGGCCCTGCATCGTCTTGATCGCCGCCATCATCTCGTTCCACTCGGCCCAGGTACGCGGCGGGTGGTCGTAGCCGGCCTTGGCCAGCATGTCCTTGCGGTAATACAGCAGGCGCGTATCCACGTACCACGGCACGCCGACCAGCTCGCCGTGAATCACATTGGTATCCCAGATGCCCTGGAAGTAGTCGGCCGGGTCCACCACCTTGGACTGCGCCACGTAGGGCTGCAGCGGGGTCAGGGTGTTGAGTTCGGCGAACTCGGGGATCCAGGTATTGCCCAGCTGGCACACGTCCGGCAGCCCTTCGGCGGCGAACGCGGTCAGCAGCTTTTCATGCGCGGCCGTCCACGGGATGTTCTGCACATCGACATGGATGCCGGGATTTTCCGCCTCGAACTCACGCACCAGGCCGGTGACGACTTCGGCCTCGCGGCCCATCGCCCAGAAACGCACGGTGACCCCTTCCGGTTCTTTCCGGCAGGCACTCAACAACAGGCTGCCGGCAATCAGCAGCAACAGACTCAACCCCAGCTTCGGGCGCGACGACGATGGCACTGCTTACTTCCCCTGCTGCTGGTTGCGGTTCGAATTGGAATTGTTCTTCTGTTCCTGGGCGGCCGCCGCACGCGATTCGGCGATGCCGACCGAGCGGGCCGAGGCCGCCTTTTCATCTTTCTGCAGTTCCATCGGCTGATCCTCGCCTTCCGGGGTCAACCAGCCACCACTGAAGCCGGCACGCTCCAGACCCTTGCGGATATGGGCGTTCTTCTTCATCACATCCCAGACGAAATCGTTCCGGTAGTTGGCGATCATGGTCAGGATCGGGCCCTGGTCGATGCCGATGTAATCGCTGGCCACCCAGCCGCGATCCGGCACCAGGCGACCGGTCTTGATCGGGATGTCGTAGTTGAAACTGGGGTTGAACGAATCCAGGAAGCCGTAGCTGGAATAGATGTAATCGCCATAGCGCTTGTGCATCTCCACCGCGGCCGGGATGACTTCTTCCGGCGCGAACACGATCGAGGCGATCGCCGCGGTCGGCGCGATGGTGCCGTCATCGAAGTTCTCGCGCAGGCCGGCGCCGCGCGAAGAGTAATGGCGGAACTGGCGCTGCTCGCCACGGTATTCCTGGGTGGTGTTCTGCGGGCCGTCGCTGGCGGTCAGGCCCCACACGTTCTGGCCGTAATCCTTCCAGTTCATCGGGTTGGCGATCGCGTACTCGCGCTGCGCCAGGGCGGCCGAACGGCTGTTGAGGAAGTAGGTGCTGCCCCGCTCGCGCATGTAGGCATCCTGGATGTCGCGGAAGTCCACCCACACATGCGTGTACTGATGGCCGAACAGCGGGCCGAAGGACAGGTATTCCTGGCCCTGGTAGACGCCCCAGTCGTTGTCGTAGGTGCGCGTCCAGACCGTCCAGGCGTCCGGACTGACCGGGTGGGTCGGCGAGCCGAGCGCGAGGATGTAGACCATCATCGCTTCGTTGTAGCCCATCCAGTCATGATCGATGAAGCCGCTCTCCGGGAACCAGCCCATCGAGATCAGCGGCGCGCGCTGCTGCAGCCACGGCCAGTCCACGCGCTTGTACAGCGTATCGGCGATCTCGCGGATCTCTTTTTCGCGCGCGTCGTCACCGTCGTAATAGGACTGGGCGAACAGCACGCCCATCATCAGCAGCGCGGTATCCACGCTGGACAGTTCCACCCAGCTGTCATAGCGGCGGCCTTCCTGCATGTCCAGGAAGTGGTAGTAGAAGCCCTTGTAACCGCCCTTGCCGGTGCGCTGCGGGCCCATCGGCAGATCGCGGAAGAACTTCAGCGTCAGCAGGGTGCGGTCGATCGCCTGGTTACGGCTGACCCAGCCGTTCTCGATGCCGATCGGATAGGCGGTCAGCGCATAGCCGACCGAAGCGATGCTGGCGAACGGACGCGACGGGTAACGGTCCGGGCTGAGCCCGTTGACCTCGTTGGTGGTATCCCAGAAGAACTGGAAGGTGCGGCGCTCGATATCGTCGAACAGCGGCGGCAGCTCCGGCTTCATCGGCCGCGGCGGCACGTCCGCCTCGACCAGGATCACGGGCGGCTTGGGCTTGGCCGGCTCCTGCTGGGCCTGCGGCTGGCAGGCAACGGCGGCGAGACTGATCGTCGCAGCGGTCAACAGGTGGCGTGCCTGCATGGGCCAACTCCTTGTGCGTTGTTCGTGACTGGGAAGCATAACGTCCAATGACCTGAAATCGTTTACAGAACGCGTCCTTAAAAAACCACGCAGGCGTGGTTCAAAGCCGCGGGTCATTGCCCAGGCCGCTGCCACCCTCCGTGGCACCGGCCTGGACAATGGACTGGCCCGAAAGCCAGCCATTGCCATGAAACCGGCCCCGTCCGAAGACGGGGCCGTTGTTGCATCAGAAGCGGAAGCCGACTTCGGCCTTCACCTGACGCGGCGTACCAATGATGTCGCCGGTCTCGTTGTAGCTGGCCTGCAGCTTGCCGTTGGTCTTGACGTAGTTGTAGGTGGAGAAGTTGTCGAAGTTGAACACGTTGATGATGTCGATACGTGCGTACAGCTCCGTCTCGCCCGGCATCTTGAACGTCTTCGTCGCCTGCAGATCGACCGAACGGTAGCCGAAGATCTTGCCACCCAGCAGGAACTTGCCATTGGCGTTGGGCACCGCGGCCTGCGGCGTCGGCAGGTTGTAGCCACTGGCCTGCGGCACGCCGTACCAGTCGTTGACCGCCGTCGGGGTGGCCAGGGTGACCTTGCCGCCGAAGGTGATGCCCCAGAAGCCCGCGTACGAACCGGTGACCACCAGGCGGTGGCGCGGCGCGCCGTTGGAGCGGATGGTCGGATAGTCTTCGATCAGGCCGCGGTCGAACGCATACTTCTCATTGATGTCACGGTTGTGGCGCGCAGTGGTCCAGGTGTAGGCCACCGAGGTGCCCCAGCCGCTTTCCTGGGTGAACGGCTTCTGCGCCGACAGCAGGACCTGGGTCGCACGGGTCTTGATGCCCTGCTGGCCGATGATCAGGCTGCCGAAGCCCGGCACGTTGCAGCTCCAGGCCTGGCTCAGGCCCGGGTCGGTGCCGCCGCACAGGCGCGGGTCATCGAAGAACTGGCCGGTCGGGTAACGGTTGCCCAGGGTGAAGGCGAAGCCGTCGTAGCTCAGGGTGCGGGAGATGGTGGCATCGGTCAGCCACTCACCCACCTGGTTGCTCATGCCGAAGCTGAACTGATCCGAGTACGGCACCTTGAGGTTGTTGTTCAGCAGATCGACTTCCAGACCGGCATTGCTGGTCGAGCCGACCAGGGTCTGCAGGTTGCCGATCCCGTTGAGCAGGTTCGGGTTCCAGTCATAGCAGGCGGCCTGGCCGTTGATGCAGGTACCGGTCGACGGATTGCGGAAGTAGATGGTCGGCTGCGGCAGGGCCAGCTTGGTGGTTTCCAGCTGCAGGTTGTCGAACAGGTCGCGGTCGTACGAACGGCCGGCACCACCGTGGAACACGTGCTGCTCGTCGGCGTTGAGGTCATACGAGAAGCCCAGGCGCGGCTGCCAGGCATCCTTGAACGCCTTGCGGTTGCGGCCGGTGCTGATGTAATCGCCGATGTTCAGGCCACCCAGCGCCAGCGAATCGGCGTAGGTCTGGCCAGCGGCCGCACGCGGATCCTGCGAGTAGATCGCGTCGACCACCTGCTGCGGGGTGACGAAGTCCAGGTAGGACGGGGTCTTCTCGTAGTCCCAGCGCAGGCCGAGGTTGAGCTGCAGGTGGTCGTTGACCTGCCAGTCGTCCTGGATGAACAGGCCGATCTGCTTGGACTTGGAACGCACTTCGCCCGACACGCCCGACACGCCGGTCACCGGCTTGACGAACTGCGCCTTGTACGGGATGGAATCCGGGAAATCCGGATCGCCCAGGGTGTAGGTGAAGGTCGGGTTGATCTGCGCGGCATCGGATGCGTACAGGTCGATCTGCTTGTACTTCGCACCCATCTTGATGGTGTGATCGCCCGCCCACTGGATGCCATCCAGGGTCAGGTTGTCTTCGATCGACCAGCCCTTCTGGCCCTTCACCTGCGAATCCAGCGCCGATGCGCCACCGATCTTCACCACGGTGCGGTCTTCGGTGCCGTCCGGTGCGGTGTAGGTGATGCCGTTGGCCAGGGTCAGCGGGGTCGGGTTGTTGAACGAATCTTCGTGGGTGACCATCAGTTCGTTGTAGTAACGCTCGCCGCTGTGGTTCCAGCGCAGGGCGTAACGACGGTCGGTGTTGACCACTTCACGGCCGGCTTCCGGCGCGGTCTGGCCGCTGAACTGCGACTGGGTTTCATCGCGGTCCTGGAAGGTCAGCTCGATGCGATCGTTGTCGGTCGGCTCGAAGTCGACCTTGGCGAAGATCAGATCCTGCTGGAACGGCTGGCTGGCCGGGCCGAGGCCGGCGGCGCCTTCCGGCGGCAGCAGGGCGGCAGCTCGGCCGACCGCGCCGTCAGGCGCGATGGTGACCGGCAGGTCGAAGCGCTTGGCTTCATAGGTCACGAAGAAGTGGGCCTTGTCCTGGATGATCGGACCACCCAATGCAAAACCGTATTCCTTCTCGGCCGATGCCTCTTTCGTCTGGCCAGCCTGACGCTCGGCCGGGGTCTTGGCGCGCATGTCTTCGTTGGTGTAACGGTAGAAGGTTTCACCCTTGAACTCGTTGGTACCGGACTTGGTGGCCGCGGTCACGGCCGCGCTCGACACCTGGCCGTACTCGGCCTTGTAGTTGCCGCTGATGACCTTGTATTCACCGATCGCCAGCTGCGGGAACGGGTTGCCGGCGCTGCCGGACTGGCCGGCGACGCCGCCGCCCTTGACGTAGCTCTTCTGGCCCACGCCGTCGATGTAGACGTTGGTGCCATCGGAGTTGGTGGCACCGCCGCGCAGGGAGGTGTTGCCCTTGGCATCACGGGTGAAGATCAGGCCCGGCACCGCGTCGGCGAATTCCAGGAAGTTGCGCGACACCTGCGGGGTGGTCTGGATCTGCTGCAGGCTGACGGTCTTGCCCACTTCGGAGGTACGCACTTCCTGCAGCAGGGTCGGTGCAATGACGTTGACCGTGTCCAGGTTGGTGGCGTTGGCAGTGCTGCCGTTGGCCGGCGCGCCGCTGAAGTTCAGGGTCGCCGTCGAGGCCACGGTGACCGTCACCTTCTGCGTCTGGCCATTGGCCACGACGTTGTAGGTGCCCGGGTCCAGGCCCATCAGCGAGTAGCCGCCATCGGCACGGGTGGTGGCGCGGCGCACGGTGCCGCTGGCCACGTTGGTGGCGGTGACTTCGGTGCCGGCGGCAGCCTCGGCGACCTGGCCGCGCAGCGACGAGGTGGCCGACTGCGCCATCACGCTCGGGGCGGCGCCCAGCATCAGGCAGGTGACCAGCGCGCTGGACAACAGACTGCGTGCGGGCGCGCGGTTGCGGTGATTGGAATACGTCATGTAACTCTCCGGGTGGTGGTGGCCGTCTTTGCGGCCCCTGTCGTTTTATGTGGTGCGTTGTTTTAGGGCGTCACGACCAACGGTCGTGACCTACTGCTCGGTTCTGGCTTTGCTCGAATCACGCACGATCAGGGTCGGCACGAGCGTCTGCTTGTCGCCGGCCCCTTCTGTGTTGTTGCCATCCATCAACTGCAACAGGCGCGTCGCGGCCTTATCGCCGAGGTCGGCGATACTCACCTGCATCGTTGTCAACGATGGGTGAACGAAACGTGCCAGCGGAATGTCATCGAAACCCGCCAAGGCGACATCGGCCGGCACCCGGACACCTGCCTGCGCGAACGCATACAGACACCCCAGCGCCATCATGTCGTTGGCGGCGAACACCGCATCGGGCAGCGTGCCGGCTGCCAGCAACTCCTGTCCGGCGCGATGGCCGGAAGCTTCGTCAAAGTCACCGGGCAACTCGATCCCTTCGGCAGCATCGCCGAAGGCCGCCAGCGCATCGCGGAAACCGCGCAGGCGCTCACGGGCGTCGTAGTTGAGATCCGGACCGGAAATGAAGGCGATGCGCCGATGCCCGACGTCCAGCAGGTGACGGGTCATGGTCATCGCACCGGCATGGTCATCGATGCTCAGCACCGGATGATCCTGCTCGGGCAGATACGTGTTGATCAGCACCGTGGGCAACGACTGCGGCAGGTTGTCGGTCAGGAAGCCCGGGCTCTCGGCATATGGTGAGAGCACCAGCAACCCATCGACACGGCCGCGCATGGCCCGCAGGGCCGCGCCCTGCTGCTCCTGGTCACCGTGGTAACTGGACACGAGCAGATGCTGGCGGCGCTCGCGGGCCACCCCATCGATACCGCGCATCAGTTCGGAGAAGAATTCGCCATAGAGATCGGGCAACACCACGCCAATGGTGTTGGTCCGTCGGCTGCTCAGGCTCCTGGCCGCTGCATGCGGGGTGTAGCGCAGTCGCGCTGCCACCTCCAGCACCAGCTTGCGCACGGGCTCGGCAACATTTTCATGGCCATTGAGTGCGCGCGAGACCGTGGCAACAGAGACACGGGCTTCACGGGCGACATCTTTGATAGTGATCGCTGCCTTGTTCACTTCGCCGCCCTCCACGGCTTAGAGATCTGGGCTTGGCGCGGAATGTAAGCGTTTTCAAACCCGGATGTAAACACTACGTTAGCCTCATGTCGTACGGTGGTAACCAAAAGCTGTCCATGGCGGCCCCTTTCGGGACTGGCCAGGACAAGGCGGGACAAGGGTTTCAGCGGTTTTTGACCGGTGTCTCGGCACGAATGGACAACGCGTGGATATCGGTCTCCATCATCGTCCCCAGGGCCGCATAGACGGCCCGATGGCGCGCCAGCGGGAGCTTTCCTTCGAAGGCTGCGCTGACCACGTGCACCTTGAAGTGCCCCCGGCCGTCACGCGCGCCCTCATGGCCGGCGTGGCGGTGGCTGTCATCCTTGACCTCCAGCAGTTCCGGATCCAGCGCCTGCTGCAGCGCCTCGCGGATGCGCTCGACCCGGTTCATGGCAGGACCTTGCGGAACGGACGCACCTGGACGCGTACATAGACGCCCGCCTCTACATAAGGATCGGCAGCGGCCCAGTCCTGGGCGTGGGTCAGCGAATCGAACGCGGCGATCACCACGCTGCCACTGAAGCCGGCCGGGCCGGGATCTTCGCTGTCGATGGCCGGGCACGGGCCGGCCAGCAGCAGCCGCCCCTCGTCCTGCAGGGCCTGCAGCCGGGCCAGATGGGCCGGGCGCGACGCCAGGCGGGCGGCCAGCACATCCGTGCCGTCATAGCCTTCAATCACATACCACACGGGCAACTCCGAGGTCTTGTTGAATCAATCCCGGGCATTCTAGCGGGGCTGGCTGGACACTGGCGCGGCAACCCCGTAGTCTTATGTCCATTGCACGTGGCTGGATGCAGCGCCCCGTCGGCAACCGGCTCCACCGCCAGCCGACGACCGATCCACTGCCCCACACCAGCACACGTAGACGACCTCCCCGTAGTTCTGTCGCTGCCCATCGCGGCGCGCCTTGCTGTTTGAAGTGTGGAATCGCGCCGACCCAGGCGTGTCATGGCTTGCCATCCTGCCGCCCGGGACCGTTCCGGACGCTGGCATGGTGCGGCGACCGGTCCGTTGCAATACTGACGTCTATTTGATGACTGCCGAACTCGCGCCCGACGCGAACCCGCCAATCCGAGTGCCCGCCCCACAGCAGCAGGAAATGCCGCTGGCCGTGGTGCATGGACAGCCGGTCCTGCAGATTCCGCAGGACCTGTACATCCCGCCGGACGCGCTGGAAGTCATCCTGGATGCGTTCGAGGGCCCGCTGGACCTGCTGCTGTACCTGATCCGCCGCCAGAACCTGGACATCCTGGATATCCCGGTCGCCGAGATCACCCGCCAGTACGTCGAGTACATCAACGTCATGCAGGAGCTGCGCTTCGAACTGGCGGCCGAGTACCTGGTGATGGCGGCGATCCTGGCCGAAGTGAAGTCGCGGATGCTGTTGCCGCGGCCGCCCAGCATCGAGGGCGAGGAAGCCGATCCGCGCGCCGAGCTGGTGCGCCGGCTGCAGGAGTACGAACGTT
This sequence comes from Stenotrophomonas sp. AGC87, assembly GCF_057333975.1. Taxonomy (NCBI): domain Bacteria; kingdom Pseudomonadati; phylum Pseudomonadota; class Gammaproteobacteria; order Lysobacterales; family Lysobacteraceae; genus Stenotrophomonas; species Stenotrophomonas sp. AGC87. Next base: position 3,124 of record NZ_JBHFHW010000031.1, on the reverse strand, counting down.
TCAAGCAGGCCGCCGAGGACATCGACAGCCTGCCCCGCCAGGACCGCGACACCACCGTGGTCCACGCCTTCGTCCCCGACCGCGCGGCCGTCAAGCTGCCGCCGCCGGTGGATCTGAAGGAAATGCTGATGGCGCTGCACGACGTGCTCAAGCGCGCCGAGCTGTTCACCGGCCACGCGATCAAACGCGAGGCACTGAGCGTGCGCCAGCGGATGGGCGACGTGCTGGGTCGTCTGGAAGACGGCAGGTTCTACCGGTTTGAAACGCTGTTCACCGCCGAAGAAGGCAAGCTGGGGGTGCTGGTCACCTTCCTGGCCCTGCTGGAACTGGCCAAGGAACAGCTGCTGGACATCGTCCAGGAAGCTCCGCTGGCGCCGATCTACGTCAAGTCCCTGGCCGCCGGCAACACCAACGAACCGCTGCAGTTCAACAGCGAGTTCGACGACAACGACGCCGCCAACGAATCCGACTGAGCACCCGACCCACGTATGGATCAACCGCTGATCAACCGTATTGTCGAAGGCGCCCTGCTGGCGGCCAGTGAGCCGTTGACGCTGGCGCAGCTGCAGGGCCTGTTCCCGGAAGAGGAACCGGCACCGCCGGGCAGCATCGAACGCGCGCTGGAACTGCTGCGCGAAGGCTGCCAGGACCGCGGCGTGGAACTGGTCGAGGTGGCCTCCGGCTTCCGCTTCCAGGTCACCAGCGAAGTGCATGGCTACATCACCCGGCTGTGGACGGAGCGCAAGACCCGCTACACCCGCGCCACGCTGGAAACGCTGGCATTGATCGCCTACCGCCAGCCGATCACCCGCGGCGAGATCGAACAGGTCCGCGGCGTGGCGGTCAGCAGCAACATCATCCAGGCCCTGGAAGAGCGCGAATGGATCCGCGTGATCGGCCACCGCGACGTGCCCGGCAAGCCGGCGCTGTTCGGGACCACCAAGGGCTTCCTGGATTATTTCGGTCTCAAGCGCCTGGACGAACTGCCGCCGCTGTCCGAGCTGCGCGACCTGGGTGAGCTGGAACCGCAGCTGCCGCTGGACAGCGAAGGCCAGCCGGCCGGTCGCCTGCCCGCCGGCGCGGCGCCCCCGGAGGCCGAGCTGGATACGGACGCGGCCAATGACGACGCCACTCCGGCGCCGCCGGACCCGACAGATCCGGTAGACCCGGTGGACCCTGTCGCCACCCGGCTGGCAGCCCGCGTGGCGCTGGCCTCGGCGCGACTGGCGGAGCAACCGGCAGAACCGGACAATAGCGAGGCGTCCGATGCTGCGGACGCCTCCGACACCCCATCCCATGCGCCGTTGTCGCTTGCCGACGACGACGCGGATACGACCGCCAGCGATGGCGAACCCGATACCGCGCCGGGAGAGCGCGCGGCGCCCCAGAACGAAACCGAAAACAACGCCGTCGCGAAGACGACCGTGGCTGTTGACGAAGCCGATCCCGAACCAGAGGCCGACGCATCCGTTGCCGGCCGGAGCCAAGTAAATGAGTGACACCCCCCGCAAGCCATCGTTGAACAAGCTTTCGCTCAAGCGCGAAACCGCCTCTGAACAGCCCAAGCTCGAAGAGCGCCTGCACAAAGTGCTGGCGCAGGCCGGCCTGGGTTCGCGCCGCGCGCTGGAACAGCGCATCGCCGATGGCCTGGTCAAGGTCAACGGTGAGGTCGCGCAGACCGGCCAGTCGATCAAGAGCGGCGACAAAGTCGAACTGGACGGCCGTGGCTTTGTCGCCACCGCGCTGACCGAAACCTCCCGCGTGCTGGCCTACAACAAGCCGGAAGGCGAAGTGACCACGCGCGAAGATCCCGAAGGTCGCCCGACCGTGTTCGAAGCGCTGCCTGCCCTCAAGGGCGCGCGCTGGATCGCGATCGGCCGCCTGGACATCAACACCACCGGCCTGCTGCTGGCGACCACCGATGGTGAGCTGGCCAACGCGATGATGCACCCCTCCTACGAGGTCGAGCGCGAGTACGTGGTGCGCGTGCGTGCCCCGGAAGGCGAAGAGAAGGTGCCCGACAGCATCGTCGACCGCCTCGCCCGTGGCGTGGCGCTGGAAGACGGCCCGGCCAAGTTCGACGAGATCGAACGCATTGGCGGCACCGATTCGCACGACTGGTTCCGCGTGGTGGTCAAGGAAGGCCGCAACCGCGAAGTGCGCCGCCTGTGGGAATCCCAGGGCTGCCAGGTCAGCCGCCTGAAGCGCACGCGCTACGGCAAGGTCAGCCTGCCGCGCGAACTGCTGCGTGGCCAGTCGGTCGAACTGCCGGCCAAGCAGGTTGAAGCCCTGCGTGCCGAACTGAAGCTGGAAGAAGGCGCGCCGTCGGCGCTGACCCTGCAGCCGGTGATCGGCCAGCGTCGTGCCGCCAAGACCACCGTGCGCGTTTCGCGCGACGGCGGCCGTGGCAACGCCTACGTCAACGGCCACAACTCGGCCGATGAAGGCCGCGAACTGCGTCGTTTTGACAATGTGCGCGAAGAGCGCGGCCGTGGCCGCGGTGGCAAGGGCGGCGGCTTCAAGGGTGGCCTGACGGTCAGCGGCGAAGCAGCAGCCAAGCAGTCCCAGCGCCCGTTCAAGGCACGCCCGGACAAGGGCAACCGGGCGCTTCCGGAAGGCAACCCGGCTGCGTTCCGCAGCTGGTACGTGCCGGACGGTGTCAGCACCGGGCCGAGCGGCCACCGCAATGCCGGCCCGGGCGCTGCCCGTGGTCCCGGCGCGCGTGGTCCGGGCGCCGGCGCAGGTGCCGGTGGCCAGGGCCGTCCGTATGGCAAGCCGAAGGGTCCGGGTGGCGCAGGCGGCCCGGGGCGCGGCAGCTACGGCGGCGGTGCTGAAGGTCGTGGCGGTTACGCCGGCGGTGGCGAAAGCCGTGGCGGCTACGGCGGCCAGGGCCGTCCGGCCGGTCCGGGCGGCGGTGGCAACCGCGGCGCCCAGGGGGGCCAGGGTCCGTCCCGCCATCCGTACGGTCATCCGGGCAATGCCCCGAGCTTCCCGTCCGATCACGCCAATCCGGGCGCCAGCCCGTACGGCAGCGCGCGTCCGGCGGGTAACCGCGGGCCGGGTGGTCCGGGTGGCAACCGTGGCCCGGGTGGTCCCGGCGCACGGGGCCCGGGTGGCGCCAGCG
>NZ_JBHFHW010000030.1:124262-125211 GCF_057333975.1 Stenotrophomonas sp. AGC87 | reverse complement strand
GGGGCCCGGGTGGCGCCAGCGCGCGCGGCCCCGGCGGTCCCGGTGGCAACCGCGGTCCGGGTGGTCCGGGCGGCAACCGTGGTCCGGGTGGTCCGGGTGGTCCCGGCGGTCGTGGTCCCGGCGGTCCGGGCGGTCGCCCGGGTGGCAGCCGTGGTCCAGGCGGCGGCGGTCACCGTGGTGGCGGCCCGCGCGGCGGCTGATCAGTGACGTAAAAAAACCCCGGCTTCGGCCGGGGTTTTTTGTTTGGTTCCACGCGGGCCGCGATCAACCCGGTCGTGGTAGAGCCACCCCATGGGTGGCTGCGCTTCCTGGGGTGGCTGCGTGTCATGCCGAAGACGGTGGTGCAGCCACGCATGGCGTGGCTCTACGCCTCAACGGCGCTCGATGGTGAACCGCCCCACGCCCACGCCCAGATCCCAGCCCTTACCGGTTCCGGCCAGGGCCAGCGAGACATCGCCCTTGGTCATCACCTGCGCATTGCTGGATTTGTCCGCGCCGGCGTGCGCTTCGACAGCCGCGTACGAACCGATCAGGTCGCTGACCGAATAGGCACCGGAGAACTTGCCCTTGCCGTCGACGATCTTCGACTTGCCCACGGTGAGGCCGCCGCCCTTGGCGGTGATCTTGACCGGGATGCGGGTGCCGTTGTCGCACTGGATGGTGCCGGTGCCCGAGGCGGTCTTGTACAGCACCGACCAGCCGGCCAGGTTGTAGTGCAGCTCGCAATCAATGTTGCCGGCGGCCTGCGCGGCCGGGACGGCCGAGATGCCGGCCAGTGCGAATGCCAGGGAAAGCTTCTTCATGCGGGTCCGCTCGTACTGAAGGGGTAACGCGCCGAATCTAGCAGCGCGCGCGTGTGGCGCGGATGATGCACATCGCGCGCATCCGGCATCCGTTCAGCCGGGTTGCGCCGTAACGCACCGGGTAGTGCCGGCCGCGGGCCGGCACC
>NZ_JBHFHW010000030.1:85900-124211 GCF_057333975.1 Stenotrophomonas sp. AGC87 | reverse complement strand
CCCCCCCCCCCCGCGCCGTCAGCTACGCTCCTGAAGAGTGAAGCTGTCCGCATCGAGCATCGCCGGGAAGCGCGCGCGGTGCGCGGCCAGGGCCGCCGCGGAAATCGTGGTGGTGACCACCTGCTCGCGCTCGCGCACCTCCACCTGCGGCTGGCCGAGGAAATCGATCACGGCACTGTCGCCGGCGTAATGCAGTTCGTTGCCGTCCACACCGATCCGGTTCACCGCCGCCACATAGCAGAGGTTCTCGATCGCACGCGCGCGCAGCAGCGTCTTCCAGGCATAGGCGCGGGCCGATGGCCAGTTGGCCACGAAAATCTGCAGATCGAAATCCAGCTGATCGGCGCGCTCGACGTTGTAGCGGTTGCGGCAGAACACCGGGAAACGCAGGTCGTAGCAGACCTGCGGATTGATCCGCCAGCCTTTCCATTCCACGCACAGGCGCTCGCTGCCGGCGGCATAGCGCTCGTGCTCGCCGCCGTAACGGAACAGGTGGCGCTTGTCGTAGTACTGCAGCCCGCCCTCCGGTGTGGCCCACAGCAAGCGGTTGTAGACGCCTTCGCCCACCCGCAGCTGCACGCTGCCGGTGACTGCCGCGCCCAGCCGCACCGCCTGCTCGCGGATCCAGGCGACGGTGGGGCCGTCCATGCCCTCGGCCTTGTCGATGGCATCGTTGGAGAAGCCACTGGTGAAGGTCTCCGGCAGGATCACCAGATCGGTCTGCCCGGCCAGCGGCGCCAGCAGTGCACCGTAATGCGCGCGGTTGCCCGCCGGGTCGTGCCAGCGGGTGTCGCCCTGGATCAGGGAAATACGCAGGTCCTGCAGCTCGGCCACGGCGCCCATCACAGTGCCCGCAGGCGTTCGATCGCCGCGTCCATCGTGGCGTCGTTCTTGGCAAAGCACAGGCGGACCAGGCGCTGGCCGGCCGGGGCGGTCTCATAGAACGGCGACAGCGGGATCGCCGCCACGCCCTTGTCGATGGTCAGCCATTTCACGAATTCGTGGTCCGGCAGATCGCTGACGGCCGAGTAATCCACCAGCTGGAAGTAGCCTCCCGGCACCGGCAGCGGTGTCAGGCGCGTGGTCAGCAGCTGCTCGCGGAAGCGGTCGCGCTTGGCCTGGTAGAACGCGCCCAGGTCCAGATGGTGCTCGGGCTCATCGCGGATCATCGCGGCGAAGCCGTACTGGGCCGGGCCGAAGCTGGTGAAGGTGTTGTACTGATGCACCTTGCGGAACTCGGCGGTCATCGCCGGCGGCGCGATGGCATAACCGATCTTCCAGCCGGTGCAGTGGTAGGTCTTGCCGAAGCTGGAAATCACGAACGCGCGCTCGCGCAGTTCCGGATGACGCAACGAGGATTCGTGGCGACGGCCGTCGTAGATGATGTGCTCGTACACCTCATCGGAAATCAGGTAGATGTCGGTGCCGCGCAACACATCGGCCAGCGCCTGCATGTCCTCGGCGCTGAGCATCGCGCCGGACGGGTTGTGCGGCGTATTGACCATCAGCAGGCGGGTGCGCGGGGTGATCGCGGCACGCACGCGGTCCCAGTCGACCGCGAAGGTCTGCGGGTCCAGCGGCACGTGCACGGCACGCGCACCGGCCAGATCGATCGCCGGCTCGTAACAGTCGTAAGCCGGGTCGAGCACGATCACTTCCTCGCCGGGACGGACCACGGCGTGGATGGCGTTGAAGATCGCCTCGGTGGCACCGCTGGTGACGGTGATCTCGGTCTCCGGATCCACCTGGGCGCCGTACAGATCCCGCGACTTCTGCGCGATGGCCTGGCGCAGCGGCGCCACGCCGGTCATCGGCGGGTACTGATTCAGACCGCCCTGCATCGCGGCGATGGTTTCATCGATCAGCCGCTGCGGTGCGGAGAAATCCGGGAACCCCTGGCCAAGGTTGACCGCGCCGTGTTCGGCGGCGAGCTGGGACATCACGGTGAAGATGGTGGTGCCCACCTTGGGCAGCTTGGTTTGCGGTTGCATCGGCAGCAGGGAAAGAACCGGGGGAACTCCCAGTGTACGCAAATCATCCCGCCCGTTCCCCCGATACAATGGCGGCCCATTCCGGTGCAAAGATCCCGCCCCTTGAACGCCCCTCCGTTGCTGGCCGCGCATGGCCTTGGCTTCAGTCGCAACGACGAACCCGTCTTCGGCCCGCTGGATCTGCACGTGGATGCCGGCGAAGCCCTGCTGGTGCAGGGCGACAATGGCGCCGGCAAAACCACCCTGCTGCGGGTGCTGGCCGGCCTGCTGCGCGCCGGTAGCGGCCAGATCGAGATCGATGGCAAGCGCGCGGGGCACAAGGAGCGCGCGAACTATGTGGCCTACCTGAGCCACCTGCCCGCACTGAAGCCGGACCTGGACACGCTGGAGAACCTGCATTTCCTGTGTGGCCTGCATGGCCGCCGCGCCCGCCAGATGCCCGGCAACGCGCTGGCGATCGTCGGCCTGGCCGGCTATGAGGACACCTTGGTGCGGCAGCTGTCGGCCGGGCAGAAGCGACGCCTGGCGCTGGCCCGCATCTGGCTCTCGCCCGCGCCGCTGTGGCTGCTTGACGAGCCGTATGCCAATCTCGATCTGGACGGCATCAACCTGGTGAACCGCATGATTTCCGCGCACCTGCGCAGCGGCGGTGCCGCCCTGGTCACCACCCACGGCGCGTATGCCGCGCCACCGGTGCGCACGCGCCTGCTGACCCTGGGAGCGGCGGCATGATCGCGCCGGGTACCGAACCGGGTCTATGGCAGACCGCGCGGGCGCTGGTCGCCCGCGATATGCGCCTGCTCTGGCGCCGCCGCGGCGATGCGCTGCAGCCCTTGCTGTTCGCGTTGCTGGTGGTGGTGCTGTTCGCATTGGCACTGGGCCGCGATCCGGAGGCCATGGCACGCGTGGCCGCGGCCGTGATGTGGCTGGCGGTGCTGCTGGCCGGCCAGCTGGCCCTGGATTCGCTGTTCCGCAGCGATGCCGAAGATGGCTCGCTGGAGCAATGGTTGCTGGCCCCCGTCCCGCTGGCCTGGCTGGTGCTGGTGCGGGTACTGGTGCACTGGGTCACCACCGCCCTGCCGCTGATCGTGATGTCGCCGCTGCTGGCGGAAATGCTGCATCTGCCGCATGACCAGCTGCCGATGTTGCTGGCATCGTTGCTGCTGGGAACGCCGCTGCTGAGCCTGATCGGCGGGGTGGTCGCCGCACTGACGGTCGGCATCCGGCGCTCTGGTATTCTCGTGGCGCTGTTGGCCTTGCCGCTGTATGTGCCGGTACTGGTGTTCGGCGCGGGCAGTGTGGCGGCGGTCGCCCGCGGCCAGGACCCGATCGGCGCGCTGCTGATGCTGGGCGCCGGGCTGGTGGTGGCGCTGGTGCTGGCTCCGCTGGCGACGGCCGCGGCGATCCGCATCTCGCTGAGTTGAGCGGTATGGCGTACTGTCGGTGGCGTGCGCTGCGTTGTGAGCGTCACCTGCCTCCGCGTCATCCGTTGCCGAGCCACTCCACGTCCGTTCCATCGTCACCCTTCGTTGGATAGCCACTGCCGCATGCACCCGATCGTCCGCTGGTTCCACCAACTCGGTTCGCCGCCCACCTTCGACCGCTTTGCCGCGCGCTGGTCGCGGGTGTTCTACCTGGCGGCGGTGCCGGTGCTGCTGGTCGGCATCTGGCAGGCGCTGGCCGTGGTGCCGGCCGATTCCAAGCAGCTGGACAGCTTCCGCATTCTCTATATTCACGTGCCGAGCGCATGGATGAGCCTGTTCGTGTTCGCGCTGATGGCGCTGTACGCAGCGATAGCGCTGATCTGGCGGATCAAGACCTGCGAAATCCTGGCGATGGCCTGTGCCCCGCTCGGCGCCGGCTTCACCCTGATCACCCTGCTCACCGGCAGCATCTGGGGCAAGCCGACCTGGGGCACCTGGTGGGACTGGGACCCGCGCATGACCACCGAGCTGATCCTGCTGTTCCTGTATCTGGGCGTGATCGGCCTGTACCACGCCATCGAGGACCGACGCAGCGCCGCGCGCGCAGCGGGCCTGCTGGCCATCGTCGGGGTGAGCCTGCTGCCGGTGATCCGCTATTCCGTGGAATGGTGGGGCAGCCTGCACCAGGGCCAGACCATCCGCCTGTTCGGCGAGTCCACGCTGGATGCCAGCATGGCGCTGCCGCTGTGGCTGATGGTGATCGGCACCAAGCTGTGGTTCGCCGGCTCGCTGCTGGCCAAGGCCCGCGCCGACAACCTGCTGCGCGAGGCCGGCAAGGCCTGGGTCGCCGCTGGCACCCGTGCCCCACTGGAGGACAGCCGCCCATGACCCACTTGCCCTATGTAATTGCCGCCTACGCGGTGTTCGTGCTGGTGCTGGGCAGCGATGCCATCGGTTCCTGGCTGCGCCTGCGCTGGGCGCGCCAACTGGCCGCGCGCCGCCAGCAGCGCCAGCAGGCCCGCACCGCCGCAGGCAGCACACCGCCGCTGGCACCGGAGCTGACCCGATGAATCCGGTCCGGCGTCGCCGCCTGCTCTGGGTGATGCTGCTGGTGCTCGCCTCCGGCCTGGCAACCGCGCTGGTCGCGATGGCCCTGCAGCGCAATATTGCCTATCTGTACACCCCCTCCGAAGTGCTGCGCGGCGATGCCGGCGATCACGCCCGGTTCCGCTTGGGCGGCATGGTGGTCAAAGGCTCGCTGCAGCGCGCCCCCGGTTCGCTGGATGCGCACTTCGTGGTCACCGATGGTGACGCGACGCTGCCGGTGATCACCTCGCGGATCCTCCCGGACCTGTTCGCCGAGGGCACCGCCGTGGTCGCCACCGGCCGCCTGCAGGACGGCCGTTTCGTTGCCGAAGAAGTGCTGGCCAAGCACGACGAGACCTACATGCCCAAGGAAGTGGCCGACAAGATGGGTCAGGCACATATCAAGCACGACGTGCCCGTGCCGGCGCCGGAGACGTACTGAGTGCTGCCGGAACTGGGGCAGATCCTGCTGGTCACCGCACTGTTGATGGCCGTGCTGCAGACCGTGCTGCCGCTGTGGGGCGCCCATCGCAGCCGCGCCACGTGGATGGCGGTGGCGCGACCGGCCGCCTACGCGCAGCTGGCGCTGCTGCTGGGTGCGTTCGGCGTGCTGACAGCGGCGTTCGTCACCCAGGATTTCTCGGTGCGCTATGTGGCCGAGAACTCCAACTCGCTGCTGCCACTGGCCTACCGTTATTCGGCGGTGTGGGGCGCGCATGAAGGCTCGCTGCTGTTGTGGGCGCTGGTGCTGGCACTGTGGTGCGGAGCTGTGGCGCTGTGGTCCAAGCGCCTGCCAGCCGAGGTGTCCGCCCGCGTGCTGGGTGTGCTTGGCATCATCAGCATCGGCTTCCTCGCCTTCCTGATCTTCACCTCCAACCCGTTCGCGCGGCTGCTCCCGGCGCCGCTGGAAGGGCGCGACCTCAATCCGCTGCTGCAGGATCCCGGGCTGATCATCCACCCGCCGATGCTGTACATCGGGTACGTGGGCTTCGCGGTGCCGTTCGCGTTTGCGATCGCGGCGCTGCTGGAAGGGCGCGTGGATGCGCGCTGGCTGCGCTGGACCCGGCCGTGGACCAATGTGGCCTGGGGCTTTCTGACCATCGGCATCGCGCTCGGTAGCTGGTGGGCATATTACGAACTGGGCTGGGGCGGCTGGTGGTTCTGGGATCCGGTCGAGAACGCCAGCTTCATGCCGTGGCTGGCCGGGGCGGCGTTGATCCATTCGCAGGCCGTCACTGAAAAACGCGGCAGCTTCGCCAGCTGGACGCTGCTGCTGGCCATTGCCGCGTTCGCACTGTCGCTGCTCGGCACCTTCCTGGTGCGCTCGGGCGTGCTGACCAGCGTGCATTCGTTCGCGGCCGATCCTTCGCGCGGCACCTTCATCCTGGTTTTCCTGGCGCTGGTGATCGGTGGCGCGCTGCTGCTCTACGCGCTGCGGGCCGGCGCGCTGACCAGCGAGGATCCGCGCCGCGGCTTCCTGCCGACCTCGCGCGAGACCCTGCTGCTGGCCAACAACCTGCTGCTCGCCGCCGCCTGCGGCATGGTCCTGCTCGGCACGCTGTATCCGCTGCTGGCCGATGCCTTGGGCCTGGGCAAGGTCTCGGTCGGGCCGCCCTACTTCGGCACCCTGTTCGTGGTGTTGATGGCGCCGCTGGTGGCGCTGCTGCCGTTCGGGCCGCTGGTCAACTGGCAGCGTGACCAGGCCTCGCGCCGCTTGGCGATGCTGGCACCGTGGGCCGGGTTGGCGCTGCTGCTGGGCGTGATCGCGTACTTCATGGCGCCGCAGGGCGCGTTGAAGACAGCCGCGGGCGTCACCGGCGCGGCCTGGGTCGCGTTCGGTACCGCGCGTTTCGTCTGGACCCGCCTGCGCGGCAACGGGAAGTTCACTGCCGAGATGGTCGGCATGCTGCTGGCCCATGGCGGCGTGGCCGTGTTCCTGGCCGGCGCGCTGCTGGTGGAAGCGTTGAACGTGCAGCGCGAAGTCGCGCTCGCCCCCGGGCAGTCGCTGGTGGTGGGCAGCTATGAAGTGCGCTTTGAAGGCGTGGACCATCAGCAAGGCCCCAACTACGTTGCCGATCGCGGCCACCTGCGCGTGCTCCAGCACGACCGCGAACTGGCCCTGCTGCATCCGGAAAAGCGCCTGTACGCCAGTGGCGGGCAGGTGATGACCGAGGCCGGCATCCACGCCCGCCTCAACGGCGATGTTTACGTGGCACTCGGCGAATCGCTGGGCAACAATGCATGGGCCGTGCGCGTGCATATCAAACCGTTCGTCCGCTGGATCTGGCTGGGCGCGCTGCTGATGGCACTGGGTGGCTTCGTCACCGCCGCCGATCGTCGTTTCCGTCGTCCCTAGGAGTTTCCCGTGTCTGATCCCCGCCCTGCCTCCCGCCCGCTGCCGCCCGTAGCCATCGTCATCGGGGTGCTGTTCTTCTTCGGGCTGCTGGGGCTGATGATCTACGGGGTGATGAAATCCGGCGCGCCGGACCGCGATGTCCTGCCCTCGGCACTGATCGGCAAGCCGGCACCGGCCTTCGAACTGCCGGTGCTGCACGATCCGCACATCAAGGTCAGTAGCACTGAACTGCGCGGCGCCCCCTACGTGCTCAACGTATGGGGCAGCTGGTGCGCGGCCTGTCGCGATGAACATCCGATCCTGACCAGATTCGCCGAAACCAAGCGCGTGCGCGTGATCGGCTACAACTGGAAGGACGAGCCGGCCGATGCCCTGCGCTGGCTGGAACAGCTGGGCAATCCGTTCGTGCTGGTGCTGAGCGACATCGAAGGCCGCACCGCGATCGACTGGGGCGTCACCGCTGCGCCGGAGACCTTCCTGGTCGACGCCAGTGGCGTGGTGCGCTGGAAGTACAGCGGCGCACTCAGCCAGCGCGTGATCGATACACAGCTGATTCCGGAACTGGAAAAGGTGGAGCGTGCCCATGCCAATGCCCAGCCGCAGCTGCCCGCCTCGCCGTAACCGGATGCTCCGCCAGGTCGGCGTGGCATTGATCGCGCTGTCGCTGGCCCTGGCCTCGCCGGTGATGGCGCAGGCTGTCTCCGACCCGACCCCGTTGCAGTACCGCGATGCCGCCGAGGAAGCCCGCTTCCATGCGCTGGCCGCCGAGCTGCGCTGCGTGCAGTGCCAGAACCAGTCACTGGCCGATTCCAATGCGCAGATCGCACATGACCTGCGCCGCGAGGTGCTGGTGCTGATGCAGCAGGGCAACAGCGATGCGCAGATCAAGCAGTTCCTGGTCGACCGCTATGGCGAGTTCGTGCTGTACCGGCCACCGATGGAGGCACGCAATGCGCTGCTCTGGTTCGGGCCGCCGGTGGCGCTGCTGATTGGCGCAGGCGTGCTGATCTGGGTGGTGCGCCGGCGCAGCCGCGGGATCCAACCGATGGACAAGAGCGAGGAGCGCTGGTGAGCCTTTGGATGGCCCTGAGTGCCGCGGTGGTCGCAGCGGCCGTTGCTGCACGCGTACTGTGGCCGCTGCGTGCGAGCGGCCAACACCGCCCCTTTGTGATCGCCATGCTGGCCCTTGGGTTGGCCGGTGGCACGCTGTACCTGCTGGTCGGCACGCCGGATGCCGCCGAGCGGACGGCGGCCAGTAACGAACCCGCCACACTGGAAGATGGCGTGCAGGCGCTGGAACAGGCGCTGGCCAAGGATCCACAACGCGCCGATGGCTGGGCCCTGCTCGGCCGCTCGCAGCTGGCGCTGGGCAAGCTGGCCGAGGCCACCGCCGCCTTCGACCGCGCGGTGCAACTCGCCCCGGACGACCCCGGCGTGCTGGTCGAAGCAGCGCAGGCGCGCGCGCAGGCGGCACCGGGCAAACAATTCGATGACCAGGCCCTGCAATGGTTGCGTCACGCCAACACACTCGCGCCGGAGAGTGAGCGCGCCGGCTGGCTGATCGGCATTGCCCTGCGCCAGCGCGGGCAGGACGCCGAAGCGGCGGCCGCCTGGGAAGCGCTGCTGCCACGCCTGGAGCCGGGTGCGGCGCGTGCGCTGCGCGAGCAGATCGCCATCGCCCGCGGCAATGCCGGGCTGCCGCCCATGACCGAAACCTCTGCCCCTGCGGCGGCGGGCAACCACGCCCTCACGGTGCAGGTCCGGTTCGCACCCGGAACCACATTGGATCCCGCGTTGGCCAACGCGACCGTGTTCGTGATCGCGCGCGCACCCGATGGCCCGCCGATGCCGATCGCGGTGCAGAAGCATCCGGCCAGCCAGGTGCCGCTGCTGGTTACCCTTGGCGATGGCGACAGCCCGATGCCGACCAGCACGCTCTCGCAGGTGCAGGAGGTTGAGGTCATTGCGCGGCTGTCGCGTTCGGGCCAGGCCAACCGCCAGCCGGACGATCTGGAAACCACGCCGGTACGGGTGCGTCTGCCGCATGCCGGGCCGGTGCCACTGGTGTTTGATCGCCCATGACCGATGCGCGGCCGCGACGCAGCGTGCCGCTCACCACTACGGCGCCATCGCGGCGCCCGGCTAAACTGCGCGCATGACTGAATTCATTCCCCCCGGCACCCGTTATCACGCCCTGCCCTCGCCGTTCGCGTTCAAGCGCGGCGGTGAACTACGCGGTGCGCACGTTGCCTACGAAACCTGGGGCACGCTCGCTGCCGATGCCGGCAATGCGGTGTTGATCGTCACCGGGCTCTCGCCCGATGCGCATGCCGCTGCCAACGCCGACAACCCGGCCGCCGGCTGGTGGGAGGCGATGGTTGGCCCGGGCAAGCCGATCGATACCGACCGCTGGTTCGTGATCTGCGTGAACTCGCTGGGCAGCTGCAAGGGCTCCACCGGTCCGGCCAGTATCGATCCGGCGACGGGCGAACTGTATGGCCTGCGCTTCCCCGAACTATCCATCGAAGATGGTGCGCGGGCGGCGGTGGAGGTGGTGCGCGCCTTGGGCGTGACGGAGCTGGCCTGCGTGATCGGCAACTCGATGGGCGGGATGACCGCATTGGCGCTCCTGATGCTGCACCCGGGCATTGCGCGCAGCCATATCAACATTTCCGGCAGTGCCCAGGCACTGCCGTTCTCGATCGCGATCCGCTCGCTGCAACGCGAGGCGATCCGGCTCGATCCGCAGTGGAATGGCGGTCGCTACACCGACCAGGCCTATCCGGAATCGGGCATGCGCATGGCGCGCAAGCTCGGCGTGATCACCTACCGCTCCGCACTGGAATGGGATGGCCGCTTCGGCCGCGTACGGCTGGATTCGGACCAGGCCGATGACGATCCGTTCGGCCTGGAGTTCCAGGTCGAAAGCTATCTGGAAGGCCATGCCCGCCGTTTCGTGCGCTTCTTCGATCCCAACTGCTATCTGTACCTGAGCCGCTCGATGGACTGGTTCGACCTGGCCGAATATGCCGACGGCGACGTGATGGCCGGGCTGGCCCGCATCCAAGTGGGCAAGGCACTGGCGATCGGCGCCAACACCGACATCCTGTTCCCGGTGCAGCAGCAACAGCAGATCGCCGACGGCCTGCGCGCCGGCGGTGCGGATGCGCAGTTCATCGGGCTGGATTCGCCGCAGGGGCACGATGCGTTCCTGGTGGATTTCGCACGGTTCGGGCCGGCGGTCAGCGGCTTCCTGTCCTCGCTCTGAGTTTACCCATGCGCCTTCAAGGAAAGATCAGCGAGTGGAACGACGCGCGCGGGTTCGGCTTCGTACAGCCTAATGGCGGTGGCGAGCGATGCTTCGTGCATATCCGCGCCTTCGCTGCACGTGATCGCCGCCCGGTGCTGGGCGATGTGATCACCTATGACGTGCAGACCGATGCACAGGGAGGCCGCAATGCGGTGGCGGTGCGGTTCGCGCTGTCTCGGGATGGTGGTCGTCCTGCTGCACGCACTGCTGTGCGTGGTGCGGGGCCGGATCGACTGCCGCGCACCGCCATCGCACTGGTGTTCCTCGCAGGCCTCATTGCCGTGGCGATGTGGCAGCACTGGCCGATGTGGGTACCGGGTGTGTACCTGGGCCTGAGCGTGGTGACGTTTGCCTGGTACTGGCATGACAAATCCGCCGCCCAGAATGATCGCCAGCGCACACCGGAAAGCACGCTGCAGGGCCTGGCCCTGCTCGGCGGCTGGCCGGGTGCGTTGATGGCGCAGGCCGTGTTGCGCCACAAGAACCGCAAAGCCTCCTTCCAGCGAGTGTTCTGGGTGGCGGTAGTGATCAACATCGTGGCGCTGGGCTGGTTGATCCGCGACGGCAGGTTCTTCGGGTAGATACACGCCATGCGTGGATGCTGTGCACGTAGTGTGCGGATCGCCCTCGCCGCTACCCTTCCAACCGTCCATCCCGCAAACGATAGCTCCGATGCACGATGCCCTCCGGCAGTTCGTCATGGGTGATCATCAACAGACTGCGATTGCCCAGCGCCGCCACCATGTCCTGCAGCAATGCATGCGCGGTATCCACATCCAGGCCTTCAGTGGGCTCATCCAGTAACAGGATCGGTGCGTCACGCAGCAGCGCGCGCGCCAGCGCCAGGCGCCGTGCCTGCCCGGCTGACATGGTCGCGCCGTTCTCGCCCACCCACGCCGCCAACCCACCGATCTGCTCGGCCCACGCGTGCAGACGGACCTCCGCCAGTACCTGCCACAATCGTTCATCGCTGGCCTGTGCATCGCCGAGCCGCAGGTTGTCCGCCACGGTGCCAGCGAACACCGGCGCGTTCTGCGGCAGCCAGGCGATCTGACGGTGCCAGTCGGCCTGCGCGAAACTGCGGATATCGGCATCGCCGTAACGCACGCTGCCGGCCTCCGGATCCCATAGTCGCAGCAGCAGCGAGGACAGCGTGGTCTTGCCACTGCCGCTGTCACCGCGGATCGCGATCCGTTCGCCCGGCGCGAGCTGCAGCTGCACACGGTCCAGCAGCACCCGCGCCTGGCCGGGCCAGCGGAACACCACCTGATCGAACTGCAGCGTCACGGGCACCGACGGCACGGCCACCGGCGTGTCTGCTTCCACCACACCCGGCGTCTGATCCACGATGGCCTCCAGCCGCACCGCGGCGACGCGGCCGGACAACCACGATTGCCAGGCCAGCCCGATCCCGGCCCACAGCTCCAGCAGTGCGACGGTCAGAAATACCAGTGCGGCCGCCAGCGCGGCATCCACACGGCCACGCTCGAACGCATGCAGGGCCAGCCACAGCATCGCCACCAAGCCACCCGCGCCACACAGACCGTGCAGTGCGTTGCCACTGATCAAGCGCCAGCGACGACGCTTGTCACGCGACTTCAGCTGTTTGGCTGCCACCAGCACGCGCTGGTTCCAATGCTCGCGCGCCTGCAGCGCAGCAAGATCGGCCGCGCCTTCCAGCCCTTCGAAGGATTGGGTACGCAGCTGCGCACGGTGCAGCGCGCGGTCGCGTTCCTGGTAGGCGGCGCCACGTACGGTCAGCCACGGCACGCCCACCCCGATCAGCAGGGCGAGCACCGCCAGCAGCCCGGCCGCCGGCAGATAGATGATGCCGGCAGACACCACCGCGACCAGCGAGATGCCACCGAGCGCCAGCAGCGGGCCGATCGCGCGCACCAGCAGACCGTCGACCTCGCCGATATCGGACATCAGCCGCGCCAGCAGTTCACCCGTGCGTACACCGGCCAGACGCGCCGGTGCCAGCGGCAGCGCGCGACGGAAGAACCACACGCGCAGATCGCGTGCGATGCGCAGGGTGACATCGTGGCCGACCAGCTTTTCGAAATAGCGCGACACGATGCGTGCCATGGTCAGCCCGCGGATGCCCGCCGAGGGCGAGAAGAAGTTGAAGCCGCTACCGAGCCCGGCCGCACCGGCCAGGGCGGCAGCGGTGAGGAACCCACCGGACAGCCCGAGCAAGGCGGTACCGGCCAGCATCGTCGTCCACAGCAGCAGCACGGTCAGCAGCAGGCGGCCGCGGTGCCGGGCGAACACGCCCTTCAGCGAATCGATGTGTGCGGCCTTCATGGCGTGACCTCCGAGGCCAGGCGCGCGCCGCCGGCGGTCAAGGTCAGGCGGGTGTCTGCCCAGCGCATCGCGGTCTCGCTGTGGGTGGCGATCACCACGCTGCGCCCACGCGCGAACGCGGCCAGAGTGCGCAGCAGATCGGCTTCGGTGTCCGGATCGAGGAAGGCGGTCGGCTCATCGAGCAGCAGCAGTTGCGGATCGCGCAGCAACAGCCGCGCCAGGCCGATGCG
Organism: Stenotrophomonas sp. AGC87; assembly: GCF_057333975.1. Taxonomy (NCBI): domain Bacteria; kingdom Pseudomonadati; phylum Pseudomonadota; class Gammaproteobacteria; order Lysobacterales; family Lysobacteraceae; genus Stenotrophomonas; species Stenotrophomonas sp. AGC87. Next base: position 111,507 of record NZ_JBHFHW010000030.1, on the reverse strand, counting down.
GCGCGCTTCGCCACCGGACAAACCGAAGCCGCGCTCACCGATCACCGTGTCCAGCCCCTGTGGGAGTGCGGCGGCAAACCGCATTACCTGGGCGGCCTCGGCCACGGCGCGCAGGTGCGCATCGGTCGCGCCGGGTGCGGCCAGGCGCAGGTTGTCGGCGATCGTGCCGTGGAACAGATACGGGCGCTGCCCGGCGTAGCCCACGTCCAATCCGGGGCGCAGCACGATGCTGCCTTCGCGCGGTGGCAACCAGCCGGCCAGCGCTTCCAGCAACGTGCTCTTGCCACTGCCGCTGGGGCCGACCAGCGCCACGCGCTGCCCCGGCTCGATCTGGAACGAGAGCTGCTGCACCACATCGTGATGCGCACCCAGTGGTCGCAGGCTCACCCCGCGTACCACCACCGGCGGCGCGTGCTGTTCCAGCAGTTCCGGAGCACGTGCTGTGGCCGGCGATGCGTCCTCGGCCAAGGGTGCGTCCGGCAACTCGCCAAGCAGACGCTCCACTTCGGCCGCCGCGGCCAGGGCGTTGGCGCGATCGTGGTAATGCGCGGCCAAGCGCCGCAGCGGTGCATAGAACTCCGGTGCCAGCAGCAGGCAGAACATGCCCACGCCCAGCGTCGGCACGTGCGCGTGCAGCGACATCAGGCCCAGATAGCTCAGGCCCAGATACAGCGCGACCATCGCCACGCTCACCGACGCGAAGAACTCCAGCACCGTGGAGGAGAGGAAGGCGATCCGCAGCACTTTCAAGGTGCGCTCGCGCACGCCTTCTGCCGCTGTGGCCACACCGTCCAGTTCGGCCTCGCCTCGCCCGTACAGGCGCAGCAGGCCGAGCCCCTTGATGCGATCGGCAAAGTGGCCGCTCATCCGCGCCAGTTCGCCCAGCTGCGCACGGCCGGCGGCTTCAGCGCCCCAACCGACCAGCATCATGAAGAACGGCACCAGCGGCGCGGTGAACAGCAAGATCAGCGCGATCACCCAATCGGTCCAGGCCACGGCGATGGCGATCAGCAGCGGAACCACCACCACTTCGATGCGGACCGGCTGATAGCCAGAGTAATAGTTCTCAATCGCATCGGCGTGGGCGAGCATCAGTTCGCCCAGCTCACCGGTGCGCTGTTGGCGCAGCCACAGGGGCCCGCGCCCGAGCAGCCGCTGATAAACCCGTTCACGCAGCGCCAGCCGCGCCGCATCGGCGACATCACCGGCCGCCGCCTGGGTCGCACTGCCCAACAGGGTGCGGATGCCCAGCACCGCCAGCAACCCCAGCAGCACGGGCGTAGCGTCGGCCAGTGGCCGGTGATCGACCAGCACCGCCTGGATCAACCAGGCGATGGCCGCCGCCTGCCCGATCAGCAGGGCGCCGGACAGGCAGATGCAGATCGCCGCCAGGCGCTGCCTGCCGCGGGCGGCCGCTGCCAGCCCACCCAGCCAGTGCAGGCGACGGCGGCGCAGGGCGGTTGTCTCAACAATGGACGCGTCGGGGGGTATGCTCAAAACAAGTCACTGGCGGCCACAGGGAGGTTCCGTCGATTGTAGTAGGTGCTGGCCCCGCCCCCGTGCGGCCAGCGGTCGCAGGGGCGGGATGCATACGATCCCTGCGCAGGTCTGTTTGTACATTGATCTGAATCAAGGCTGTTTGAAGTTGCTGGTCACAGAATTCACCCCGTAGCCCCCCCTTCCCGCCACCTGAAACGGCAAAACCCAACGAGGTAGCCAGGCCATGATTGATCAGACAGTCGTAGAACTGTCGCGGCTGCAATTCGCTCTGACCGCGATGTACCACTTCCTTTTCGTTCCCCTCACGCTTGGCCTGTCCTTCATGGTGGCCATCATGGAGAGCGTCTACGTCATGACCCGCAAACAGGTCTGGCGGCAGATGACGCTGTTCTGGGGCACGCTGTTCGGCATCAACTTCGCCATCGGCGTCGCCACCGGCATCGTGATGGAATTCCAGTTCGGCATGAACTGGTCGTATTACAGCCACTACGTCGGTGACATCTTCGGCGCACCGCTGGCGATCGAAGGCCTGATGGCGTTCTTCCTGGAAGCGACCTTCATCGGTCTGTTCTTCTTCGGCTGGAAGCGCCTGAGCCCGGTCAAGCACCTCACCGTGACCTGGCTGATGGCCCTGGGCACCAACCTGTCGGCGGTGTGGATCCTGATCGCCAACGGCTGGATGCAGAACCCGACCGGCGCGATCTTCAACCCGGAAACGATGCGCATGGAGGTGGTGGATTTCGCCGCCGTGCTGTTCAACCCGGTGGCGCAGGCCAAGTTCGTGCATACGGTCAGTGCCGGTTACGTGACCGGTGCGGTGTTCGTGATGTCGATCAGCGCCCTGTTCCTGCTGCGCAACAAGCACAAGGACATGGCACGCCGTTCCTTCGCGGTGGCGGCCGCCTTCGGCCTGCTGTCCTCGCTGTCGGTGGTGGTGCTGGGTGATGAAAGCGGCTATGCCGCCAGCGAACACCAGAAAATGAAGCTGGCCGCGATCGAAGCGATGTGGGAAACCGAGCGTGCGCCGGCCGACTTCACCGCCTTCGGCATTCCCAACCAGGCCACCCAGCAGAACGATTACGCGATCAAGATCCCGTACCTGATGGGCCTGATCGCCACCCGTTCGCTGGACCAGCCGATCCCGGGCATCCTGGAGCTGGTGGGGCGCGCCGAGAACCGCATCCGCGGTGGCCAGCTGGCCTACGGTGCACTGGAACGCGTGCGCAAGGACAAGAGCGACGTTGAAGCGCGCGAGATGTTCGACCGCCATTGGCAGGATCTGGGCCACGGCCTGCTGCTCAAGCGCTACCGCGAGGACATCCTCAACGCCACCCCGGAAGAAATCTCCAAGGCCGCGATGGATACCGTGCCGCGGGTCGCCCCGCTGTTCTGGACCTTCCGCATCATGGCCGGGCTGGGCTTCTACCTGATCGCCTTCTTCGCGCTGGCCTTCTACTACTCGTGCCGCCACAACTTCCAGGACAAGCGCTGGTTCCTCAAGCTTGCCCTGTGGTCGCTGCCGGCGCCGTGGATCGCGATCGAATGCGGTTGGTTCGTGGCCGAATACGGTCGCCAGCCGTGGGCGGTGGACGGCGTGCTGCCGACCTTCTACGCCGCCTCGGGCCTGGCCCTGCATGAAATCCTGACCACGCTGGCGGTATTCACCGCGCTGTACACGGTGCTGCTGGTCATCGAAGTGAAGCTGATGCTCAAGGCGATCCGCAAGGGCCCGGACGACATCCTGCCGTCGCTGCAGGCTGCAGCCACGTCCCTTTCCCCCAATGCCGCTGCGCCGACCCACGGTCGGGCGTAAGGCAGGAGAACCCAGATGGAATTCATTGGACTCGATTACACCACGCTCCGCGTGATCTGGTGGCTGCTGCTCGGCATCCTGCTGATCGCCTGGGCGGTGATGGACGGTTTCGACCTCGGCGTCGGCACCTTGCTGCCGTTCGTGGCCAGGACCGATGACGAACGCCGGCTGGTGATCAACACCGTCGGCCCGGTGTGGGAAGGCAACCAGGTGTGGCTTGTGCTCGGTGGCGGCGCGATCTTCGCCGCTTGGCCGCCGCTGTACGCGGTCAGCTTCTCCGGCTTCTACCTGGCGGTGTTCCTGATGCTGTTCGGGCTGATCCTGCGCCCGGTCGCCTTCAAGTACCGCAGCAAGATGCCCGGCAAGCGCTGGCGCGAGAACTGGGACCGTGCGCTGTTCGTCGGCGGCCTGCTGCCGGCGCTGATCGCCGGCGTGGCGGTGGGGAACGTGCTGGTCGGCGTGCCGTTCCACTTCGATGACAGCATGCGCATCTTCTACACCGGCACCCTGATCGGCCTGCTCAACCCGTTCGCGCTGGTGGCCGGTCTGGTCAGCGTGGCGATGGTGGTCTCGCACGGTGCCGCGATGCTGGTGCTCAAGACCGATGGCCCGGTGGCCGAGCGCTCGGCCCGCTACGGCAGCGTCGCGGCAGTGCTGACCTTCGTGCTGTTCGCCCTGGCCGGCGTCTGGGTGGCCTTTGGCCTGCCCGGCTACCAGATCACCTCGCAGGTGGTCACCGATGGCCCGACCAACCCGCTGCTCAAGACCGCTGCCGTCGGTGCGGTGGCCGGTGGCTGGCTGCGCAACTACCAGAGCATGCCGCTGACCCTGCTGGCCCCGATCCTCGGGCTGGTGGGTGCGCTGGCCAGCGCGGTGCTGCTGCGGGCCCGCCGTGGTGGCCTGGCCTTCCTGGCCTCGGGGGCCTCGATCGCCGGCATCATCCTGACCGTCGGCTTTGCGATCTTCCCGTTCCTGCTGCCCTCCTCCAGCCAGCCGGGCTCCAGCCTGACCGTCTGGGACAGCTCCTCCAGCCACCTGACCCTGGGGATCATGCTGATCGCCACGGCCATCTTCCTGCCGATCATCATCGCCTACACCTCCTGGGTCTACCGCGTGATGAAGGGCAAGACCACGGCCGAAGAGATGGGCGACAACCCCAACGCTTACTGACGCGCCCCACGGCGCCATAGGAGACTTACCATGTGGTACTTCGCTTGGATTCTGGGTGCAGGGCTGGCTTCGGTCGTGGCCATTCTCAACGGCATGTGGTTCGAAGCCCGCGAGCAGAGCCGTACGGATCACGAAGAAGGCTAAAAAAAGGTTGCCGATCGGGTCTTCACACCGTATCCTTGTCGGCTCCTTCGGGGTGTAGCTCAGTCTGGTAGAGCGCTACGTTCGGGACGTAGAGGTCGCAGGTTCGAATCCTGTCTCCCCGACCACTTCGGTGGTCGTATTGAAGCCTGGGAACACGTTTCCAGGCTTCTTTATCAAGGGCCGTGGCAACACGGCACCGAAGGTGAAAAACGCGATCCCCCCTTGCCGCCGACCGGCGGGATCGATACAATAGGCGGCTCCTTACGGGGTGTAGCTCAGTCTGGTAGAGCGCTACGTTCGGGACGTAGAGGTCGCAGGTTCGAATCCTGTCTCCCCGACCACTTCGGTGGTCGTATTGAAGCCTGGGAACACGTTTCCAGGCTTCTTTATCAAGGGCCGTGGCAACACGGCACCGAAGGTGAAAAACGCGATCCCCCCTTGCCGCCGACCGGCGGGATCGATACAATAGGCGGCTCCTTACGGGGTGTAGCTCAGTCTGGTAGAGCGCTACGTTCGGGACGTAGAGGTCGCAGGTTCGAATCCTGTCTCCCCGACCACTTCGGTGGTCGTATTGAAGCCTGGGAACACGTTTCCAGGCTTCTTTATCAAGGGCCGTGGCAACACGGCACCGAAGGTGAAAAACGCGATCCCCCCTTGCCGCCGACCGGCGGGATCGATACAATAGGCGGCTCCTTACGGGGTGTAGCTCAGTCTGGTAGAGCGCTACGTTCGGGACGTAGAGGTCGCAGGTTCGAATCCTGTCTCCCCGACCATTTGATGGTCACAATCAAGCCTGGAAGACATCACTGTCCTCTGGGTTTTTTTGTGCCTGGCGATTGGCAGGCCGGGTAGCGGCTGCGGATTTCCCCTTCGCAACTGCCGGTGTAGCGGTAGCCTTGGCCGAGCATGCAGTGCTGCAGATCATCGAACGTGCGGCCCAGCGCCTGCTGGATCACCGCCGCGCTGGCCCCCTCCGGCGTGGAGACGTGGTAACCGCCATTGGCGGCCCCGCCACAATCGCGCCAATCGGCATCGCGGGCCGTGCCACCGTTGCCTGGCTTCTCCCAAGTATCCCGCGGTGGCATGAGGGTGCGGCCGACCGATGGATCGCCATTCATCCACATGCCGCCCATGCCGCAGGCGCCGAGGCTGGCGGCCAGGCACAGGGCAGTGACGACGCGGCGGATGGGACGGGGTTTCATGGCGATTCGCACGCCGGGTAGCGGCGCGGAATGTCGCCTTCGCAGCGACCGGTGTAGCGGTAGCCCTTCCCCAGCATGCACCGTTGTGCCGCGTAGAGCTTGTCGCGTGAAAGATGGGCGGTTTCCTCACCCGTGGCACCTTGCCGGTCTGAGGAGATGTTCCCACTGCGTTGGCCGCCGCAGGCCTGCCAGTCCGTATCACGCACCAGGGCACCTGCGTCCGGCCTGCTCCAGTCGTGGCCCGGCGGCACCAGCTGCCGGGTTGCGGCAGGGTTTCCATTCATCCACATCCCACCTGCACCACAGGCGGTCAGCCCGAACAGCATGCCGAGTACCACCGTCGCACGACCGGTGTGCCGTTTGGCGGGATGCTTGCGACAGATGAACCCCCTACGGACGAACAGCAGTGTCATGCGCATCGTATTCACTCCACCGGAAACCCACGACGCACGAACTCGAACCCCTCGCCGGCCATGCATGCATCATGGAGCTGGCCCAGCCGAGCGGCGATCTCTTTGCGCCGCTTCTTCTGTGCCGAGGTACGTTCGGCATGCCAGATCTTCGTGATCACGGCGCTCTCCTTGAGAAGCCCAACGTACTCGTCGGTGTTGCGCAGGTGCTGGCTGCATTGCTGCCGGGCCAGGTCCGCGTCGGCCTTGCTCGCCCCCGCCTTGCGCCAGTACTGCCGCGTCGGCATGACACGAACGGAACCCGCCGGAACAGGCCCCATGTCCGTCACCGCCACCTGCCCCGGTACAGCGGGAGTGCTGGCACAGCCTGCAACCGCGAAAAGTACGATCGCCATCAGCATCGATATACCTCTGACCCTCCGGCTCGCGCGAGGGTGCTCATGCGCCGTCCGCCGATCCCAGGGATCAGGTGCAGCGGCGAGCGCACCTCCACGAGGCCGCCGCACGTTCATCGCGACTGGCAGGCAGGGAATCGACTCGCAATATCCCCTGAGCATGTCCCGGTGTATCGGTATCCCTTTTGCATCATGCAGCGCTGGACGTCGTCATTCTTCCGGGTGAGGCGCTGCACGGTTTCGGGACCGTTGCCGCCCTGCTGATCGATGCCGACATTGCCGTTCGCCATGCCGCCGCATGCCACCCACGCCGCCCCCAGTTGCGAGGCATCGGCCTTGCCCGCCGCCCAGCTGTCGCGCTGCGAAGGGGGATTGGCCAAGGCGTCGTAGGTTTTCTTGTCACAGTAGGCGCGCGGTGTCTGCGGGCCGCAGACGTTCCAGTTGCCTACCGAACACCCGGCCGACAACGCCAGGGAGAACAGCAGGCCAAGTGCACAGATGATTCGGATCATGGGGATGCCTTCACGAACGTGGTGATGGCCTGCCATACGCCTGGCGGCAGGCCTTTTGCCATTGCAAACGGGGCGGCCGTGGGGATGGCGAACACGCTCCATGTGTTGTGTACCTTCTGCAGCAGTGGGGAGCGCCCGCGTACTGCGTTGCCCTGCTCATCATACAACCCGCTCATCTGGCCGCCGATGTAGTCGTGTGGGCCCGCAAAGAACTCGATCAATCTGTCCTCCCAATCACCCTTGGAATAAGGGGTCCCGTTGAGCGTACCTTCGATACCTTGAATACCGCCGGTCAGGCCACCCAGTGCCTTGCCCTCTTCACTGGCCAGGAAGTCCTTCAGACTCATCTTCGCGGCGGTCGCGTTCCATTGCACATGCCCGTTGTCATCCAGTGCCAGCTTGCCGGTTTCGTCGGTAATGCAACGGCTGTTGGACGTGCCGCACAGCAGATCCAGATCGATGCGGGTTCCGCCCAGTTTGATGCCGTCGCCGTCCACACCAATGCTGATCCCGTTGATGTTGTTGAGGACGTTCTTGTTCTTGGATGTGGTCGGGTCCACTTCGGGATTGGAGGGATCGACGACGCCGGTGAACAGTTCCGAATTCTTGATCATCTCCTTCCTCATCCAGTCCGCCGCACTGGCCAGCGCCTCCTTGGAGACCGCGCTGGTCGCCGAGCCGGTCACCGCGCCGATCAGGATGTTGAGCATCTTCTCCTGCGTGCGCAGTTCATCGGCTTCAGCCTGCAGCGCAGCCTTCTGCTCCGGCGTGTCGGCATCCTCGTAACGCTCCTTGATGCTGGCGCCGCGGCTGGCCACATAGCTGCCCACCGCGCTGTGGGCCTGCTGGGTGAAGGCCGCGCTGATCTGCGCTTCGGCCTGCACCTTCTGCGCGAGTTCCACCGGATCCCAGTTGCGGATCAGCCCGTTGGCATCGTCGTTACTGAGCACACCGCGATTGAGGCTGGCCAGGGTGTCGTCGATGCTCTTGCCGGTCCTGGCCAGCTGCGCGTTGCCATCGGTGATGGTCAGCCCGCCTGCGCTGATGCCGCTGCGGGTGGTGCTGGCATCGCTGCCCTTGTCGCTGGCATAGCCGGGCGCGGCAGCGCTGGCATCGTTGCCATAGTTCTGCCAGGACCAGCTGCTGCCCTGCCCGGCCGCACCGGTGGACCCTGGCGTACCGTCGTTGCCACGGCCGCTGTTGCCGCCACTGGACGGGGCGCCGGTGCCGCTCTTGCTGAAGCCGCCGGACAGGCTGAGGCTGCTGGCCTTGTAATCGCTGCGGTTGTCCAGATCGCGCACGCTCAATGTGCTGGTGATCAGCTGGTTGCGGCCGTCGGCGATGGCCTGTTCGCTGGAGGCGATCACGCCACCGATCAGATCGGTATTGCCGCCTACGCGTACCTGGTAGCCACCGTCGCCCGCCTTGATTCCGCTCTGCTCGACAACACTGGCGTAGTCGCCATCCACCTTGGTGTTGCCGTAGCTGGCGCTGCCGGAGAAGCCCAGCCCCACCGTCACGCTGCCGCCGACACTGGTGTCCTTGCTGTGGAAGGTGGAGGTGTCCTGCAGGCTCTCGATGTTGAGGTCACCGCCGATATCGCCGATCACCTGGCGGCCACTGGCCACTGCGCCACGCAGGGTGGTGTCGCCGCCGGATTGCAGGACCAGCGTGTTGCCGGCGTTGACGTGGCTGTTGGTCCACTGCACATCGGTGCCCTCGCCCCTGCCCTTGGAGCCACTGGCGTTGGCGGTGATGCCCGCACTGGCACCGCCGGAGCCGATGCTGATCGCCACGCCGACACCACCGCTGGCCGCGCTGCTCTTGCGATCGGTTTCCTGCGTGTTCTTCGCCGCCAGCAGGGCGATATCGCCATCGGCCCGCAGGTAGGCGTTATTGCCGGCGTTGATGGTGCTGCCAACCACGGTCAGATCCGAGTCCTTGCCCGCGCCGGTGGCACTGATGCGCACGTCGCCGCCCGCGGTGATGCTGGAGCCGGCTGCGTTGTCGTGCGTGGTGGTGGTCTTGTTGTCGCTGCGTGCGCCGCCCACGGTGATGGAGATGTTGATGCCGCCCGCTGCACCCGGATCGGCCTGCACCGCACCGACCGCTGCCGCCGTGTTGAGCACGGTGGTCGCTGCCGCCAAGGTCTTCATGCGGCTGTCGTCGGTCTGGCTGGCCGCCTTCTTCATCTGCTCGGCGCTCTGGATCGCCGAAATCACCGGCGCGGTCAACGCCACCGTCAGCCCGGCCTGGCGGAACTTGTCCTCCTGGGTGGCTACGCCCGTCTCGCGGGCTTCCACGATATCGACCTTGCGCGCGTGGATGTCGACATCGCCCACCGGCGCAACAACGTGGCTGCCGACCTGGCGATAGTTGTTGCCCGCCACCATCACCACGTTGCCCGCGGTGGAGCCGACGGTGGACCCCGCGGCACTGGTACTCACGTCCTTGGCATCGCGGCTCTGCATCTGCGTGCCGACCGTGAACGCGACGCCGCCGTTGTAGAGGAAGCCGCTTTCATCCTTGCGCTTGTAGTGGCTCTCACCGCGCGTGTTGGTCGCCGCCTGCACGGTCAGATCGTTGTCGGCCAGCAGCACGGTGCCCGCATCGGAGACCACGTTGCTGCCGGTCACGGTGATGTTGTTGCCGCGCACCGCCACCTGGTGCCCGCTGAGCGTGCTGGCGATGGCCTGGGTTTCCTCCAGGCTATCGCGCGTGGTGTTGGTGGTGGACTTCAACAGCCCGCGATGGGTGTGCTTGCGGCCCTCGCTCCAATTGTTGCTCTGCTCGCCGCTGGCGATGCTGACGTCGTTGTCGGCCATCACCGAGATCGCGCCATCGCTGCTGTAGACCTGCGCGGCACGCAGGTTCACGTCATGCCCGGCCTGCAGTTGTACCGCCCCGGCGGTATCGAGGGTGGTGCCGACCTCCCGTTCGTAGCCTTGGCGCAGGTAGTTGTCGTTGTTGCGGACATTGTTTTCCTGGCGTGCTTCGGTGACCGTGCCCAGGGAGAGATCCCGACCCGCCGCGAGCAGGGTCTGGCCCTGTGCACCGGTGTTGACCACCTGGGCGCCGTCCATGCGCAGATCGCGGCCGGCCTTGGCCAGCAACGTGGCGCCCTGGTCACTCACGAACAACCCGGCCACACGATCGATGTTGGTCCGGCTGAAGTCGCTCAGTCCCGCGGTGTTCTGACCGCTGCGGGTGGTGGTGACCATGTTGAGATCACGGCCAGCACTGGCGACCAGCACGCTGCGCGCATCGATCAGGCCGCCGAGGTTGTCCAGATCGGTACGCGCGTTGGCACTGACCGTGTCACCGCTGATGCGGCCGTCCAGGTTGCGCAGGTTCTGCGCGTCGATCTTCACCGCGGTGCGGCCGGCGATGGTGCCGCTGTTGACCAGATCCCCGCGCAGGTTCAGCTCTACCGAGCGGCCGGCCAGCAGCGTGCCGGTGCCGTCGATATCGCCGGGGCGCACGCGAACATACACCTGCGGAACCAGTGCGGTGGTGGTGCTGCCATCGGCCAGGGTGACGCGCTGCTCGACCAGCCAGACGATGTCGCTGGTGAGCTGGGCCATCTGTGCCGGGGTCAGCGCCACGCCGGGGCGCAGGCCCCATGCGTCGGCGATGGTGGCCGCGTTGTCGAGCAGCGCGCGGTACTGCGCCTCATCGTCGGCGTAGCCGTCCAGGAAGCGGCGGCCGGTGAGCTGGGCGACCTGATCGCGGACCAGCTTCTGTTCGTAGAACCCATCGCCCAACCGCTTCTGCACGTTGGCCGGGTCCACGCCCATCTTCTGCAGCAGGTACTCCGAGCCCAGCCAGTTGCGGTAATCGGCAAAGCGCGGATCGGTCTCGACCAGGTACTGCCCCGCGTTCGGGCCGCTCTGGAACAGGCTGCTCTGCGGCAGTTCGGCCTCCACGCCGATGGTGCGGATCACGGTCGGCTGGTTGCCCGCCGCGCCTTGCGCACCGGTACCCGCAGTGCTGCCGGGACCGGCCAGCGAGGCCACGCTGGCGCTGACTTCGGTCACCTGGCGCTGCCCACCCACGGCACCGGCATCGGCCGCGCCCCCGACCTGCCCACCGACGGTACCGGTACTGACGCCACCCACCTGGTAGCCGCTGCCACCATCGCGGGTGTGCTCGGCCGTCCGGGTGACGCCCAGGTTGATGGTGCGCACTTCATCGGCCGGGCGATAGGCGATCTTCCGGTCCCACTTGCGTTCGTGATAGCGCTTGAAGCCACCGCGCCAGCGACTGTAGGTGTACTGGCTGGTGCCTTCCTCGTGCACCCGGTACTCACCGAATGCATCGATGTTGCGCAGGTTGCCGAGGTCGCCCAGCAACGCGCCGCCGGCCAGTATCTGGCTCTTGTCGTTGATCAGCTCATCACCGCGCAGGGTCATGGTGCCGCCGGAAATGATGCGGCCAGGCGCACTGGAGGCGACCTGGGTTTCGTACTCGGTGTGGGTGACGTCGTACTGGGTCCAGTCCTTGACATCGCCGTTGCCGTTCTTCCACCAGTACTTGCCGGCGCGGCTCCAGCTGGACCAGGTGAACTCGCTGGCATCGTGCATGCCCGGCGTGCCCTTGGGCTGGATGTACAGCTTCTTGGTCGGGCCCACCACCATCACTTCAGTGGTGGCAAAATGCTCGTTGCTGTTGAGCAGGCGCGTGGCATCGATGCTCAAGCCACCCAGCGACTCGATGGTCGCGCTGGCGTTGTGCACCAAGCCGGCGCGACCGACCGCATGCCCCTGCGCATCCAGCGCACCGCCGATATTGAGTGCGCTCTCGCCGCCGCCGGCGCTGAAGATCAACGCCTGCTCGCGGTTGACCACGGTGCCGGCGCCGATGTCCAGGCGCTCACGCGCGGCAATGGTGGCGGCGCGGGTGACGCCCTCCAGCGTTTCGTCGCTGTTGACCAGGGTGTTGGCACCGATCGACAGGCGGTCGCCATAGATGCGACCGGTGCCGACGTTGAGGATCACATTGGCATCGACGCGGGTGTCCACGCCGTCGATCAGGCCTCGGTTGCCAAGCACGCCATCGGCGCGCACCTGCGTGCGGATGCCGCTGATCTCGCCGGTGGCGAGGTTGTCGACCTGGCGTGCGTGCAGGTTCAGATCCCCGGCCTGCACCTTGCCTGCGTTGGTCCACAGCCCCTGCGTGGAGACCGTGGCCTTGCCATTGGCGGTGATCTGGCCATCGTTGCGGTAGTCCTGCTGCAGCGCCAGCACCAGATCGCCCTGCGACAACACCCGGCCGGTGCCGTTGAGCGCGTTGGCATGCAGCGTCTGGTTGCCCGCCGACAGCAGCGTGCCGTCGGTGTTGCCGACCTGGCCGGCGCGCACGTCCAGACTGCCCGCCGAGGACACCAGGCCTTGCTGGTTGAACAGTGCATCGGTCGCCTGCAGCGCAATGCGCTGGTCGGCAGCGATCATGCCGCTGCTGTTGTCGATCTGCGCGGCAGTGAGGTCCACGTTGCGACCCTGCAGCCCGAGCGCGGTGCCGCCGCCGCTCGTGGCGCGGTTGTCGATACGCGCGGCATGGGCGATCAGATCGCCACCGGCCACGGCCAGCCCGGCCTGGTTGACCAGCTCACCGCTCAGCTCGAGGGTCAGATTCTGGGCGGCCTGGAGACGGCCACCGCTGTTGTCCACGCGCTGCGCCTGCAGCAGCAGCGAGGTGCCGCTGCCGACCTGCCCGCCGCTGCGGTTGTCCAGCGAGGCCAGCCGCGCGTCCAACGTCGTCTGCGCCTGGACAAGGCCGGCACGGTTGTCCAGCTCGCCAGCACGCAAGGTCAGCCCGGCACCACTGACGATGCCGCCACGCGCGCCCGCGTCGGTATTGCCCAGCCGCTGGCCATGCGTATCGATGCTCATCCCGCCACTGGACTGCAACAGGCCAGCGCGGTTCTCCAGCGCACCACTGCGGAGATCCAGCGTGCCGGCGGTGGCGGCGATGATGCCTTCACTGTTGTCCACGCCGCCCAGACCCGTATCGAGGGCGAGCGAAGCACCGGCCAGCGTGCCACGCACGTTGGTCAGCCCTTGGCTGGTCACCGACAGCGCACGCTCGGCCTGGATCACACCGGCGGTGTTGTCGATATCGCTCGCACTGTCGAGCGAGACATCGCCCTCGACCGAGGCCAGCGTGCCCGCGTCACGGTTGATGATGCGCCCGGCCTGCACCTGCAGCGTGTCGTTGGCGGCGAGGGTGCCGGCGCTGTTGTCGAGGGTCTGGGCGACCGCCACGTCCAGCGTATCGCCTGCGTTGACGCTGCCACCGCGGTTGTCGAGGCTGCCGACGCGAAGCTGCTGCGCACCACCGGAGGCGATCATGCCGCCTTGGCGGTTATCGAGCAGGCCGTCCACGGTGAGCTGCAGCGCCCTGTCGCCGGCCGCCTGGAGCGTGCCAGCCTGGTTGTCCAGCTGACCAGCCCGCAGCATCAGATCGCCAGCGCTGGCCAGCGTACCGCGCTGGTTGTCGAACGCGCCGGTCACCTGCAGCGTGGAAGCCGCATCGCCTGCCGCCAGCAGTTTGCCGTCGCGGTTGGAGAGGCTGCCCGCCTGCACGGCGAGCGCACCGTTGCCGATGATCTGGCCGTTGTCGTTGAGCATCCCGTCGGTCACACGCAGGCCAAGCGTATCGGTACCGGTGGCGATCAACTCGCCACGGCGGTTGTCCAGCTGCCCGGCATCGATCTCCATGCGCACCGCCGAGGTGATACCGCCGGAGACGTCGATGCGCTGTCCCTGCAGGTGCAGCGCGCCGTTGCTGAGCAGCTTGCCGCCTGCCCCGGCCAGCGTCGCTGCGGTGATGTCCAGGCGGCCGCTGCCGGCCTGCTGCACCTGCCCGCCGGCGTTGTTGAACAGCGCTGTGCCGATGGCCAGATCGCCGTTGCTGGCGAGCGTGCCACCGCTGTTGTCCAGCGCGGCCGTCGCCTCGATGCGGTTGGCCTGGCTGCCGGTCGCCAGCAGCTGGCCGCCACGGTTGTCGAACGTATCGACCTGGAGATCGAGCGTGCCGGCCTGCAGTTCCGCCTGGCGATGATCGACCTGCCCCGCGCGCAGGCTGAGCGTGCCTGCCGTGGCGATCTCGCCGCGCTGGCCGTCCAGCGTGCCGGTGGTGAGCTGCAGGCCATCGCTGCCGGCATGCATCAGCGTGCCGTCAGTGTTGACCAGCACTGCACTGGTCAGCGCCAGTGAGGTGGCATTGCTGGCGAGACTGCCGTCGGTGTTGTCGAGCGTGCCTTGCACCCGCAGCTGGGCGGGTGCAGTGCCGCTGTGGGTGATCGTGCCACTGCGGTTGGACAGCTGCGTGGTGCTTACATCAAGGGCGCCGCCCACGTTCAATGCGCCGGCGTCGTTGTGCAGTGCCTGACCCTGCACGCGCAGGTCGCGCTGGGTGGTCAGCTCGCCCCGCCGATTGGACAGCGCGCCACCGTTCACGCTCAGGTCGCGCACGCCGATGCTGCCGCCGTCGTTGTCCAACGCACTGGCGCGCAGATCGATATCGCCACCGGCAAGCACCGCGCCGGTATCGTTGTCGAGCAGGCCGGCAATCACCACGCGGCCCTGCGCGAGCGGCGCGGTGGTCGGCGGAATCACGCCCGGCGCGCTGCCGTCGGTGCCGCCGTTGCCGGTGCCCGGCGTTGCTGGGCTGCCCGTGCCTTCCCCCGTGCCTGGCGTCGTCGGTGCGGTCACATCCTGCTGGGCCAGCGCGCCGATGCTGCCCTTGTCGCGGTTCTGCAGCTGCCCGCTCACTACTGCCAGCGCCTGCACACCCGCCTGCTCGATGCGCCCATCCCGGTTGACCAGCGAGGCGGCTTCCACATCCAGACGGGTGCCGTTGAGCTGGCCCCCCGTGTTGTCCAGATCCTGGCCGGTGCGCAGGTTCAACTCGCGACCTGCGCTGACCAGACCTTCATTGCGCACACCGCCGCTGGCCGCGATGCGGGTGTCGTCGCGCGCCTGCAGTTTGCCGGTGTTTTCCAGCCGGCCATCGACGGTGACCACCAGCTCACCGGTCTGCGCGCCGAGATTGCCGGCGTTTCGCACGCCCACGCCATGCTCGGTGCCCATCAGCAGAATCTTGTTGGCATACATGCCGCCGAGCTGCGCGACGTCCAGCGCGTACTGCGGCGCACTGCCTTCCGCGGCCTGCGCCTGCACGCGGCTCAGATCGGCACTGACCGTGTTGGCGCCAGTGGTGAGCTGCAGTTGCTGTGCCCACAGGCCTGCGTTGAGCTGCACCGAGCGCGCGATCAGATCGGTGTAGTCGACCCGGCTGGCATCCATGCCGGCGCCGAAGATACGGATGGCACCGCCCTGCACGCGGTATCCCTCCAGCGCACCGCCGTTGAACATCGGCGTGCCGGTGGTCAGAGTGATGCGGTTGGCGTTGATGAAGCCGCAGCCGTCGCAATCGATGCCGGCGGGGTTGGCGATCACCACCTGCGCGCGGTCGCCGGCCACTTCCACGTAGCCGCGCAGCTGGCTCGGGTTCGCTCCGTTGACCTCGTTGAGGATCACCCGCGCGGTGCCACCGGCCAGCCACGGGTTGCCCTGTACCCAGCCGCCGAGCTGGGACTGCGTGTTGCCGCGCGAATTGTTGAGGATGGCGCCCTGCTGGTCGACATCGAAACGCTGGTAGGTGTTGCGCGAGACACCGGCCGCACTCGGGGTCTGGATGTTGATCTGCGGCGTGCCGTTCGCCGTTTCCAGCACCGTCGGCCGCTGGTTGCCCGGCGCATTTGGATCGGCCACCACCTGCGCCGCGGCCATGCCGGTCACCCCGACCCAACCGAGCATCACCCACAACGCGAAGGCCATCGGGCGCAGTGCCGCCGTACGGTCACCGCCTTGGCCGGTGCCCGCTCCGCCGGGGCGCGGGGTGATCTCCGCGGCGACCTGCCAGAGCATGAGGGCGTGGTTGAACACGAGGCGGTACAGATGCTTGTTCATGACAGTTCCTTTGTGTGCGTGCGGTCGGCGCGGCGCGCAGGCGCCAGCGCTGGAATCAGAACGACCAGCTCAGGGTGAATCCGGTGACGGTGTACGCATTCTGGAAACCAGAGGGCTTGTTCAACGGGGCGCCGACGAAGCCGTCCCAGTAAAGGCCGCGATAGGACCCGCGCAGGCCGATCACGGTGCCTGCCAGGTCATTGCCCAGCTGCCATTGCGTGGCGCTGCCGCCGACATGACCGTAATCGGCGCCGACGTAGAACTCCTGGCCACCGCCGAGTGCCAGGCCGATGTCGTTGCGGATGAGCCAACCGCGCTCGCCCATCAGCGACATCTCGCCATCGAAGCCGCGCACGGTGTAGCGGCCACCGATCGCGAAGCGGTCCTGCGGCACCAGGCCGCCACGGTTCCATTGCGCGCGCCAGCTGCCGGTGTAGCGCAGGCGCTGCTGGCCAAGCTGGAACGGGACGCTCAGCTGCGCATCGGCGAAGTAGATTTTCGGGTGCGAAGTGGCTTCACCGAACAGCTCCTCGGGCGCTGCGATCGAGCCGAATGCCCCGGTGCCGCGGCGGAAGCCGAACGTGCCATCCAGCGTCGCCTGGCCAATGAAATGACGGTGGTTCAGGCCGAGTTCCCAGCCGCCCATGCGCCGGCGCTGCACCAGGATTTCGGTATCGTCGATGAAGTTGCGCGAGTCGCGCTCCCATGCACGCAGGTACATGCTGGTCTTGCTGCTGGCAGTGCGGAACAGCAGGCGCGTGGCCCGTACTTCGGCGTTGTAACTCTCGCCGCTGTACAGATACGACTGCTGGTTGCCGGCCACGGTCTGCTCGTACTCGTAGCCGCTGCGGGTAGCGCCGAACAGCCAGTAACCGACGGGCACGGAGTAGTGGAAGGTGAAGCCCTTGGTGCCGCGCTTGCCGCCACTGAACACGTCGTGGTTGAGGTTGACGTAGAACAGGTCGTTCTGGCGCAGCGCGTGGTCCAGCGACATCGTCGCGCCGGCCTGGGTCTTGCCGGTGGCCTTGCTGCCGGAGTCGTCCAGGCTCAGGTTGAAGCGCACCAGCCGCTGCTGCGACCACTGCACGACCAGGTCGCTCTGCCCGGGCGCGGCATCGGCGCCTTCGGCCGGGCTGATCTGGATGTCGGCCTCGGCGGTCGGCACCCGCTTGAAGTTCTCCAGCCCCTGTTCGATGTCACGCAGGTTGAGCAGGTCGCCGCTCCGCGCCGGGATCGCGTTCCACATCGTGGCATCGCGGTGGGTGCCTTCGGCGAAGCGGATCTGACGCAGCGTGCCGGGCACCAGCGTCAGTTCCAGCGCGCCGGTGGTCAGGTCCTGCGGCTGGGCCAGCACGCGCGTGGTGACGAAGCCGCGCTCCACGATGGCGTTCTGCACGCGCGACATCACCACGTTGATCCCGGCGGTGCCCAGGCAACGGCCAAGCGCCGGATCACCGTTGACGTTGGCCGCAGCCAACGCCCACTGGAAGCGTTCGGCCTGCTCGCCGCCCAAGGTGATGCGCTCGATCACGAAACACGGTGCCTCATCCTGGGGCAGCCGCTCCGGGGCCGCCACCGGGGCGTCCTGCAGGCGCGCATCGGGCCGTGTTTCAAGCTGCTCGCGCAGCGCGCGTTCGCGCTCCTGCTGGCGGAGCAGTTCCTGATCAGGGGCCGGCAGCTGCTGGGCGCTGGCCGGCAGACAGATCAGGGCCAGCGCGGCCGCCAGCGGGGCCAGAAGGAGGGTGCGCCGGGAAGCGCCATGAGAACCGGCGCGAGCCGGGGTGGGTAGTACGTGGTTTGGCATGCAGGATCTCGAACGTGGGCTGGCACGAACCATCGTTCGCTATAGACCGCCCCTATGGAGGCCCGCCAATTTAAGAGCTATTCGCGACATGAAAACCGTCAAAAACCCCACTCGTCGGGTAGGACAACCACCCACCTGCATGTAGGTATTTTCCTAAATAGTCATTTTTTTGACGCAGCTCACATGGGAGGGGATCGCGCGACCCTTGTTGTGAACACGTTTTCACACGTAGCGCCTGCCGAAGGGCTCGATGAGGGACCTGCCGGGATCGAACCCGTACAATGGCCGGTCCTGGCCCCGCCTTCGGCGACGGCCCAGTCCCCTACCCCGCAGATGCCGGCCGCTGGCCGGTCTCTGCCGTTGCACCCGCGTGCCTGAGGCCACGGTGCGCCACCTGTCAGGAAACATGCTGATGACTCACCCCACCTCACCGTCCCAGTCCCTGCTTCACGGGCGCCTGCTGGCCTTTGCCGCGATCCTGCTGGCCGCCTTGAACCTGCGCACCGCGGTCACCTCGCTGACCCCGCTGTTGGATGTGCTCGGCCAGACCTTCGGCTTCGGCACCACCATGACCGGCGTGCTCGGCATGCTGCCGAC
This sequence comes from Stenotrophomonas sp. AGC87, assembly GCF_057333975.1. Classification (NCBI taxonomy): domain Bacteria; kingdom Pseudomonadati; phylum Pseudomonadota; class Gammaproteobacteria; order Lysobacterales; family Lysobacteraceae; genus Stenotrophomonas; species Stenotrophomonas sp. AGC87. Next base: position 92,985 of record NZ_JBHFHW010000030.1, on the reverse strand, counting down.
GGCCGCCTTCGCGCTGTTCGGCGTGACCACCCCGGCAGTGGCGCGCCGGCTGGGCCTGGAGCGCACCGCCCTGCTGGCGATGAGCCTGGCCACCGTGGGCCTGCTGCTGCGCTCGATGGCCGGCGGCGTGGGCAGCCTGCTGTTCGGCTCGGTGGTGGCGCTGGCCGGCATGGGCATCGGCAACGTGGTGGTACCGCCGCTGGTGAAGCGTTACTTCGCCAACCGCGTGGGCACCATGAGCACGCTCTACATCACCGTGCTGCAGATCGGCACGATGATGCCGGCCCTGCTGGCAGTACCCGTCGCGCAGCAGGCGGGCTGGCGCGTATCGCTGGGCATCTGGGCACTGATGTCGCTGGCGGCGGCGCTGCCGTGGCTCATGCTCTCCCGTGCCCGCCCGCACCCGGACACGATCAGCGCCGCAAACGATCCTGCCAGCGCGCCGCACGGCAAGGTCTGGAAGACGCCGCTGGCCTGGGGCATGACCCTGATGTTCGGCATGACCTCGTTGATGACCTATTCGATGTTCACCTGGTTGCCGCGCATCGTGGTCGAAGCCGGTGCCACGCCGGCCTTCGGCGGCATCATGGTCGCCATCTTCGCCGCCTGCGGCCTGCTGCCGTCGCTGACCATGCCGGCCCTGGCCGTGCGTCTGCGCAATCCCTTCCCGCTGGTGCTGATCGGTTTCAGTGCCTTCCTGATCGCTTTCGCCGGCCTGCTGTACGCACCGATGAAGGCTCCCTGGCTGTGGGCGGTGCTGCTTGGCATCGGGCCGTCCACGTTCCCGCTGGCCCTGACCCTGATCAACCTGCGGACCCGCACCCCCGCCGGTTCGGCCGCGTTGTCCGGCTTCATGCAGGGCGTGGGCTATGCCTTCAGCTGCCTGGGCCCGTTCCTGTTCGGCTGGCTGCACGCGGTCAGCGGCGGCTGGCACCTGCCGTTCGGCTTCCTGGTGCTGTGCGCGGTGGTGCTGTTGTGCGCCTCGTGGGTCGCCTGCAAACCGCAGAAGCTCGAAGACCAGTGGTAAGCGCCCCGGCGCGTCCATCTACACGCGCTGTGCGCAACTGCTGACGTAGCGTGTCGCTAACTGACCCGATGCCAGGCATCGGGCGGTGTTCGGAGCCCCTGGTACCGCCAGGTGGCTGAACAGCTTCATGGCGACGGAGTGCGCTTTCCCATGTTGGCGACATGGTCTGAATCTGTAGCAATTCAATGACTTGCCCCTCTCCTCCGGGTTCCGCCCGGGGGCTGATCGGCCGTACCCGGCCCATAACGATTTGGCAACAACTGCGCAGTCAGGCACGATTGGCATGTGATGTGCGTCACACTTTTGACGCAACACACCTTTGAAAGGATGCTCCAAGGGGGGTTCCATGTACGACCATCGGCCGCTGGCGCTCTGCGTCGGCCTGGCATGCGCCACACTCGCTTTTTCCGCTCCGGCGGCCGCTGCAGCCACTGCGCGGGACAACGCATTGGCCGAGATCGGCCAGTTCCGGGACCACGCCCAATGGCTGGATGCACTGGCGGCGATCGAGCGGGCACGGGTCCAGTCGCCCGACGACGAACTGCTGTATCGCCTGCAGGTGCTGACCCTGGCGGACATCGGCAACGCGCACCGCGCCTGGCAGCTGTACCTGGCGCGCCCCACCCTGTTCGATGCGGCACAGAAAGAACGGCTGGAAGGCAATTACCTGGCCAAGCTGGTGGGCTGGAGCCTGGCCTATGGCCCCAGCGAGGACACCCGCCTGGATGAAGCCGATGCCGCGCTGGTGCAGATGCAGCAGTACCTCGAGCGCGATGGCACCACGGTGCATCAGGCGCCACTGCGGATCCGCTATGACCGCCTGATCCTGCTCAATCGACTGGGCCGCCATGCACAGGTGCGCGAGGAGTACCGCACGCTGCTCGCCGAGGGCCACCCGGTACCGAACTATCTGCTGGCCGCCGTCGGCGATTCGCTGATGGCCACACAGCATCCGGCCGAGGCGATCCCGGTGCTGGAAGCCGCACTCAACGCCGATCCGTCGCTGCCGCAGGCGCGCTCGGAACTGGCTTATGCGTATCTGGAGGACGAGCAGGCCGACACCGCGATCGCCCTGCTGAAGAAGTGGCAGACCGATGAGCCCGCGTGGCGCTGGGCCAATGGTGCCAAGGCGCCGTATCCGAACTGGCCGCGCTACGAAGCCGACCTCAACCTGGCCATGGTGCGTGCCTACAGTGGCGACCTGCCCACCGCCCAGCGCGATCTGGAGAAGATGGTCGAGATCGGCCCGGGCAACACCGGCACGCAATCCTCGCTGGGCAACATCTATCTCATGCGTGGCTGGCCGCGACGAGCGCTGGAGCGCTACAGCATGGCCAACACGCTGGACCCGCGCGACGTACCGGCGCGTCTCGGTCAGTACGATGCCTACGTGCAGCTGCAACGCGATGACCTGGCTCGGCCGGTTCGTGACACCCTGCTCGCCGCCTATCCGAACCAGCCCTCCGTGCAGCGCATGGATCGCAGTTGGCGGGCGCACCGTGGCTGGCAGTGGCATGCCTACGCCGAAGGTGGGCGCAGCTCGGGCGGTGGCGGCACCTCACCGCTGGGCAACGATGACGGCCGCTACGGCGTGGAAGTGCAGTCCCCGGTGCTGGACGACCGCTGGCGCCTGGTCGCGTTCGCCGATCGGCGCAGCGTGGATTTCCAGGACCAGACCATCGACCCGTTGCGGATCGGTGCGGGTACGCGCTACCGCTACGGCCGCGCCGATGCCGAAGCCTTCGTCAACCGCGCCAACGACCACATCGGCGATACCGGCCTCAGCGCCGGGTTCGGCTGGCAGTTCAGTGATCAATGGCATGCCGGCATCACCGCCGCACGCAACGACCCGGATGCCTCGATGCAGGCGCGGGTGTCGGGCATCACCGCCGACAGCATCGCACTGGCGGCCGACTATCGGCGCGACGAGCGCACCCACTGGAGCGTGGGGGCCAGCCAGTTCCGCTACGACGACGGCAACCGTCGCGATACCGTCAGCACCGCCATCGAGCAGCGCCTGATGACCCGGCCGACGGTGTTCCTGGACGGTCTGGGCAGCGTGTATGCCAGCCGCGGCAGCCGCGATGACGTGCCCTACTTCAACCCCTCCGAGGATCACTCGGTGGAGATCGGCCTGCGCGTGGACCAGCAGCTGTGGCGCCACTACGAACGCCACTTCCGGCACCGCCTGACCGTCTCCGTGGGGCAGTACTGGCAGCAGGGCTATGGCAGCGCGATCGTGCCCTCGGCCGAGTACCGCCATGAGTGGCAGCTCGGCGAAGGCCGCATTTTCGAGTACGGCATCCGCTGGTCGCGACCGGTCTATGACGGACAGCGTGAACGACACATCGGCTTGGATGCCGGCCTGCGGTGGGGAGAATGACATGCGGCACATGGACTTGAAGCGCTGGACCCGCTGGCTGTTGCTGGCCCTGCTCACTGCGGTGCTGCCGGCACAGGCACAGCAACCACCGGCCGTACTTGATGCCGCCGACAACGGACTGCTGGTGCTCAGCTACCACGACATCCGCGACGAGGTTGCCGCCCGCGGCGACCCGGACGCGTATGCCGTGAGCACGCAGAACTTCGCCGCACACCTGGACTGGCTGTCCGCACATGGGTATCACCCGGTGTCGCTGTCGCAGCTGATCACCGCCTCGAAGGGCGGCACGCCGCTGCCCCCCAAGCCGGTACTGCTGACCTTCGATGACGGCCTGCGCAGCGTGTACAGCAAAGTCTTCCCGCTGCTGCGCGCCTACAACTATCCGGCGCTGGTCGCGGTGATCACCGACTACGTGGACATGCCGGCCGGGCGCCAGATCGACTACGGCTACCGCCCCTTCACCCGCGATGATTTCCTGACCTGGGCGCAGCTGCGCGAGATGCAGAAAAGTGGGCTGATCGAACTGGCCAGCCACACCGACAACCTGCACCATGGCGTGCAGTCCAATCCACAGGGCAACTCCACCCCGGCGGTGATCACCCGGACCTACGATCCGGCCCGGAAGACCTACGAAACCGCGGCCGAGTACGAGGCCCGCCTGCGCGCCGACCTGGGCCGCAGCGTGGAGCGCATCCAGCGCAATGTCGGCGTCAGCCCCAAGGCGATCGTGTGGCCCTACGCGGCCTACAACGCGCTGAGCAACACTATCGCCGAGCAGCTGGGCATGCCGGTCTCGTTCGATCTGGAAGGGCGCAGCACGCCGGTCAAGCCTGATCTGCACGGTCTGGCCCGGTTGCTGGTGACCAACAACCCCACCGTGGTGCAGCTGGCCTATGAACTGCGCCGCGATGTCGAGCGCGATGGCATGCGGGCCCTGCAGATCGACCTGGATGCGGTCTACGATGCCGACCCGGTGCAACAGGGCAAGAACCTGGATGCGCTGATCGACCGGGTCAAGAAGATCGGCCCGACCCACGTGTTCCTGCAGGCCTTCGCCGATCCGGACGGCAACGGCTCGGCCGATGCGCTGTACTTCCCCAACCGCCATCTGCCGATGCGTGCGGACCTGTTCAACCGCGTGGCGTGGCAGCTCAAGACGCGCGCCGGGGTGAAGGTGTTCGCGTGGCTGCCGGTGCTGGGCTACGAGCTCAAGGACCCGGCCATCCGCAAGGCGCTGGCCATCGAGAGCCCGGAAAGCGACGGCATCTTCCGGTTGGACTTCACCCGGCCCCAGGTCCGCAAGATCATCGACGACATCTACGAAGACCTGGCGATCAACTCGTACTTCGAGGGCCTGCTCTTCCACGATGATGCCTACCTGCGCGACACCGAGCTGACCCAGTTGCCGCAGGAAGGCGATGACGGTGCACGTACCCAGGCCCTGATCGACTTCACGCTGGAACTGCGCACCGCCGCGCAGCGCTGGCGGCCCAAGCTGGGCACCGTGCGCAACCTGTATGCCCAGCCCGTGCTGGAACCGCAGAGCGCGAGCTGGTTCGCCCAGCGCCTGGACCTGTTCAACAAGGCCTACGACCACACCGCCCTGATGGCGATGCCGTGGATGGAAGGCAGCCGCAGCCCGGAACGCTGGCTGGACCGGCTGGTGGTGGCGGTGAAGCAACACGATCCGCAGTTGTCGCAGACGATGTTCGAGCTGCAGACGCTGGACTGGCGCACCGGCAAGCCGATCCCCGGCGACCGCCTGCGCGCGCAGATCCGTCGTCTACAGGCGCAGGGCGTGCGTCATTTCGCCTGGTATCCGGATGACTTCATCGCCGGACGTCCCTCCACGTATGACGCCCGCGCGGCCATGTCGGCCCGCAGCTTCCCGTACGAGGAAAAGTGAGGTCGCCATGCATCCTCTTCTCTATACCCTGTTCCAGTTCGCCTTCTTCTACCCGATGGTGATGGCCTTCTTCTGGATGTCCGGCGGCCTGTATTACTTCTTCCGGCGCGAACGCAGGCACGCGACCGCGATGATCCGCCGCCGATGGACGAGTACCCGTTCGCGTCGATCCTGATTCCCTGCCACAACGAGGCGGAGAATCTGGACGACACGCTCGGCTCGGCGCTCAAGCAGACCTACCCAGATTTCGAAGTGATCGCCATCAACGATGGCAGCAGCGACGATACCGGGGCACGGCTGGATGCCCTGGCCGCCCTGCACCCACGCCTGCGCGTGGTGCATCTGGACCGCAACCTGGGCAAGGCCAATGCGCTGCGCATGGGCGCGCTCGCCGCTCGCTCGGAGTTCCTGGTGTGCATCGATGGCGATGCGATGCTGGAGGAATACGCCACGCACTGGATGGTCTGGCACCTGACCTCCGGCCCGCGCGTGGGTGCGGTGACCGGCAACCCGCGCATCCGCAACCGCTCCACCCTGCTGGGCCGGCTGCAGGTGGCCGAGTTCTCCTCGATCATCGGCATGATCAAACGTGCGCAGCGGGTATACGGGCGCATCTTCACCATCTCCGGCGTGATCGCCGCGTTCCGTCGCACCGCGCTGCACCGGATCGGCTACTGGGCCGATGACATGGTGACCGAAGACATCGACATCAGCTGGCGCCTGCAGCTGGATCATTGGGACATCCGCTACGAGCCCAACGCGCTGTGTTTCATCCTGATGCCGGAAACGCTGAAGGGGCTGTGGCGGCAGCGGCTGCGCTGGGCGCAAGGCGGCGTGGAAGTGCTGCTGCGGCATGGCGGCTCGCTGTTCCACTGGCGCAAGCGGCGGATGTGGGGCGTGCTGCTGGAGTACATCCTCAGCGTGCTCTGGGCGTACACGATGCTGGCCATCATCGTGCTATGGGCGCTGGGCAAGTTCATGGTGCTGCCGCCGGAGTTGTACATCGCCACGCTGCTGCCGCAGTGGCATGGCGTGATCCTGGCCCTGGTCTGTCTGCTGCAGTTCGCCAGCAGCCTGATCATCGACCGCCGTTACGAGACGCATATTGGACGTAATTACTTCTGGGTGATCTGGTACCCGATGGCGTACTGGCTCATCAGTCTGTTCACGACCCTGGTGGCGTTCCCCAAGACGATCTTCAAACGTCGTGGCAAGCGCGCGGTCTGGGTCAGTCCTGACCGGGGTATCCGATGAACACTGTCAAATCCACCCGCCGCTTCGACTCGCGGCTGATCCAGAAACCACGCAAGCAGCCGCGGCTGCAGCGTACCGCCTGGGGCTTTGTGACCATCGCCTTCTGGGCGTTCTACTTCTACCTGTGGGCGCCGCTGGTGACGCTGGTCTCCTGGCTGCTGGGCGGGCAGATGGCCTGGACCCAGCTGTATGAGCAGAAGCAGACGGTCGATCCGTTCGTGGTGATCGCACTGCCGGTGATGCTGGTCTGCTGCGCGGCGCTGCTGATCGCCTGGGCCGAGTACAACCGCATGCGGTTCACGGGCAAGGAGCGTCGGCTGCCGCATGACGATGTGACCCGCGAAGAGATGGCGCATGACCTGGGCGCGGATGCGGATGTGGCTGCATTGCTGGCCAATGGCAAGGCCGTGACCCTGCACATGGATGATCATGCGCGGCCGGTGCGGGTGACCGCGCAGGCGCTGGCCGGTTGAGGGTCGTGGGGGGGGGGGGGGGGGGGGGGGGGGGGGGGGGGG
>NZ_JBHFHW010000030.1:77542-85846 GCF_057333975.1 Stenotrophomonas sp. AGC87 | reverse complement strand
GTGCGGGCCGGCGGCCGGCACCTCCGGATCAGGTGCGTGTCTGGCCTTCGCCGCGGACGACGAAGCGCTCCACGGTGAGCGCTTCCAGTCCCATCGGGCCGTAGGCGTGCAGGCGGGTGGTGGAGATGCCGATCTCCGCACCCAGGCCGAGCTCGCCACCATCGGAGAAACGCGAGGAGGCGTTCACCATCACCACCGCCGAACGCAACGCGTGCACGAAGCGCTCCGCCGCCCCAGCATCCTCGGTAGCAATCACCTCGGTGTGGTCCGAGCTGTACTGCTGGATATGCGCGAGGGCGTGCTCGAGGTCATCCACCACGCGCACGGCGATGATCAGATCCAGATACTCGGCGGCGTAATCGTCGTCGCTGGCCATCTCGGCATCGGGCAGCCACTGGCGTGCCACCGCATCGGCGCGTAGCTGCACGCCACGCTCGGCCAGCGCTTTCGCCGCCAAGGGCAGGAAGGTCGGCGCGAGGTCGGCATGGACCAGCAGCGTCTCCAGCGAGTTGCAGGCCGACGGCCGGCTGCACTTGCCGTCCACCAGCAGGCGCAGCGCCAGTGCTGGATCGGCGGCGCGGTCTACGTACAGATGGCAGACGCCCTTGTAATGCTTGATCACCGGTACGCGGGCATGCTCGGCCACGAAGCGGATCAGCCCCTCCCCCCCGCGCGGAATCGCCAGGTCGATCAGGTCGTTGAGCTGCAGCAGCGCCAGCATGGTTTCGCGGCGCAGATCCTCGACCAGCGTCAGCGCTGCGTCGGCAATGCCGGCCTCGCGCAGCGCGCGCTTGAGCGAGGCGGCAATCGCGGTATTGGAGTGGATCGCCTCCGAACCACCGCGCAGGATCACGCCGTTGCCGGCCTTGATGCACAGCGCGGCGGCATCGGCGGTCACGTTCGGGCGCGCCTCGTAGATCATCGCGATGACGCCCAGCGGCACGCGCACTTTCTGCACGCGGATGCCATTGGGGCGCACATCATCGCGGGTCACCTGGCCGACCGGATCCGGCAATGCGGCGACCTCGCGCAAGGCGGCGGCGATACCGGCCAGACGCTGCGGGTTCAAGGCCAGGCGATCCAGCATCGCCGTGCCGACGCCCTTCTGTGTGGCCGCCGCAAGATCGCGTGCGTTGGCGGCGAGAATCGCATCGGTATCCGCGTCGAGCGCGGCGGCCATCGCTTCGAGCAGCTCGGCCTTGGCGGCGGAGGACAGCTGGGCAAGTTGCTGGGCAGCCTCGCGGCAGGCCAGCGCCTGGGTGCGGATGTCGGTAGTGGGGCTGGCGACCATCTCAGTATCCTTGAAAAAACACGGTGGGGACGCGATTACAACAGCACCAGATCGTCACGGTGGATGACGTTGCCACCGTAGTTGTAGCCGAGCACGCTTTCGATGTCGCGCGAGTGGCGCCCGGCGACGCGGCGGATGTCGCTGGCCGAGTACTGGCTGACGCCACGGGCCAGGCAGACCTCGCCGGCCTCGGTGCGTTGCCGGATCTCGATCATGTCGCCGCGGCGGAAGTCTCCCTCCGCACCGACCACGCCGCCGGGCAGCAGCGAGGCGCCCTTGCCACGCAGCGCATCGGCCGCACCGGTATCGACCAGGATCGCGCCCGGTTCCAGCGGTGCGTGCCGCAGCCAGTACTTGCGCGCGGCCACGCGGGTCTGTGCCGCATGGATGCGGGTACCGAACAACCGGCCCTGGCTGAGCGCGCGCACCACCTCGGCGCTGCGCCCGTTGAACAGGCAGGTCTCGATGCCGACACGCCCGGCCTTGGCCGCGGCCTCCAGCTTGGTATGCATGCCGCCGGTGCCCGCGCCGCTGCCGGCCCCCCCGGCCATCGCCAAAACTTCGACGGTCAGCTCGGGCACATCGTGGATCGGCCGTGCCTGCGGATCGCGACGCGGATCGGCGCTGTACAGGCCGTCGATGTCGGTGGCGATGAACAGCACATCTGCGTCGATCAGCGCAGCGACGGTCGCGGCCAGATTGTCGTTGTCGCCGAGCTTGAGCTCATCCACCGAGACGGTGTCGTTCTCGTTGACCACCGGCAGCGTGCCGAGCCGCAGCAGTTCGTTGAGCGTAGCGCGGGCATTGAGATAGCGGCGGCGGTTGCGCAGGTCGTCATGGGTCAGCAGCACCTGCGCCACCGGCCGTTCGAAGAAGCGCTGCCACAACCCGATCAACTGTGCCTGACCCAGCGCCGCCAGTGCCTGCCGTGCCGCCATCGCCGCCCCGGCTTCCAGCGCGCGCGGCACGATCGCCCGGCCAGCGGCGACCGCGCCGGAGGATACGATCACCACTTCACGCCCGGCCAGGACATTGGCTGAGACGAACTGGGCCAGACCCAGTGCGTGGCGTGGCGAGAGACCGCCGCCGTCAGCGGCCAGCAGGCTGCTGCCCACTTTGAGCACGGCACGTTTCCACTGCGGAACGGCTTGTTCGGTGAACGGCGAAGGCACGGGCTGGTTCATGGGGTCGGTGCGCTCAGCGCGTACTCCATTCGTGGATACGGGCCGTGGCACTGCCGTGCACCAGCAGCGGATCGGTGTCGACCAGCGCCTGTGCAGCGGCCAGATCGGCGATGTCCTGCAGCACGTAGGCGCCACCGCTCTTGTCGGTGAAGCCCCCGGTCAGCAGCAGCTGCCCGCGGGCCCGCACCTCATCGAGAAAGCGCACGTGCTCGGCACCGACCTCATCGCGGAAGTCCGGCGTGCGGGTGACCGTCACCAGATAACAGATTTTCATGTGAGTCCTTTTCCCGGGCGCGCCCGGCAAGACGTTACAAAAACGGCGACCTTGCGGCCGCCGTCGTGATTACACCAGTGCGGCCCAGCGGGCGCGCAGTTCATCCAGCCGCAGGTCTGCCGCCGCGCCGGGCGACACGCGCGCGGCCAGGCTGCCTTCGGGGGTCCGCCCCTGCCCGGCCGTATCCGCCGCCGCGGCGGCGGCCTTGTAGGCCTCGCGGAACGGCACACCGGCCACCGCCGCTTCCACGGCGACATCGGTGGCGTACATGCCCGAGTCGATCGCCGCACGCAGCTTGTCGTCGCGCCATTCCAGGTTGGCCAGCAGTGCCGGCAGCAGTTCCAGCGCGGCCAGACCGCGGCCGAAGCCATGGAAGATCGCGCCCTTGCTGCTCTGCAGATCGCGGTGATAGCCCGACGGCAGCGACAGCAGCTGCTCGATCTCGGTGCGGGCCGCGGCCACGCTGGCGTGGGTGGCACGCATCAGTTCGATCACGTCCGGGTTGCGCTTGTTCGGCATGATCGAACTGCCGGTGGTGTACTGCGCCGGCAGCGCGACAAAGCCGAACTCGCCGCTGGTGAACAGCGACAGGTCCCATGCGATGCGGCGCAGATCCAACGTGGCGCCGCCAAGCGCTTCCAGTGCGGCCAGCTCGAACTTGCCGCGCGAGAGCTGCGCGTAGATCGGCGAGATCTGCATCCGCGCAAAGCCAAGCGCCTGGGTAGTGTGCGCGCGGTCCAGCGGCAGGTTCACGCCATAACCGGCGGCCGTGCCGAGCGGATTGGCATCGACCAGGTTGAAGGTGTCGTGCGCGCGGATCGCGTTGTCGATGAAGGCTTCGGCCCAGCCGGCCCACCACATGCCCGCCGAAGACACCACGGCGCGCTGGATGTGGGTATAGCCCGGCACCGGCAGGTCCTTTTCCGCCTCGGCGCGATCCAGCGCGACCCTGGCGATCTCGCGGCTCAGCTCGGCCACGCGCAGCAGCTTGTCCTTCAGCCACAGCCGGGTCGCCACCAGGATCTGGTCGTTGCGGCTGCGGCCGGTGTGGATCTTGCGGCCGGCATCGCCGAGGCGCTCGGTCAGGCGCGCTTCGATCGCCGAGTGGCAATCCTCGAAGCGCTCATCCAGCACGAAGGCGCCACTGCGGAAATCCTCGGCCAGCACATCGAGCTCGCGCTGCAGGCCGACGCGCTCGTCATTGCCGAGGATGCCGATGTTCTCCAGGCCCTGCGCATGCGCCTTGCTGGCCGCCACGTCGTACAGGAAGAACGCGCGGTCCAGGATCACATCATCACCGGCCAGGAAGGTCTGGATCTTGGCGTCTACCGCCACGCCGGGCTTCTGCCACAGAAGGTCTGCCATGTCTTGCTCCGTAGGCGGATTCGCTCCGCCGGGTTGTCAGGGCGCGCGCAGGGGGCCGCGCTGCGCCGTGGGAATTCAGTGCGGGATGGACGCCAGTTCGTCCAGGCCCAGCGCCAGGTTGAGGTTCTGCATCGCCTGGGTGGCCGCGCCCTTGAGCAGGTTGTCCAGAGTCGCCACCACCACCACGCGCTTGCCACCCGGGGCCACGTCGAAGCCGCCGATCTGCACACCATGGCGGCCCGCGATCTGGCTCACCCATGGCGCTTCGTCGATCACCTCGATCAACGCTTCGTTGGCGTAGTACTTCTGATAGAGCGCGATCACGTCCTCGCGCGTGACCACCGTGTTGAGCCACAGGTTCACGGTCATGGTGATGCCGCGGAAGTGCGGCGCCACATGCGGCATGAACTCGACCGGCACGCGCAGGTGCGCAGTGACTTCGCGCTCGTGCACATGGTTGGTCAGCGCGTACGGCATCAGGTTGTCGCGCAGCAGTTCGGGATTGTTCTTGTCCGAGGGCGTGGTGCCCGCGCCGGAGTAACCGGAGACACCAAAGCACTGCGGCGGGCCGGCCAGCTGCTGCAGCAGCGGGCTGATCGCCAGCTGCATCGCGGTGGCGTAGCAGCCCGGGTTGCTGATGTGCTTCTGGCCCAGGTAATCGCCCCGGGTCAGCTCCGGCAGGCCGTAGTACCAGCTCGGCTCAAAGCGCTGATCGGCCGACAGATCCACGATCACCGTGTCCGGCCTGGCCGCATCCAGCGCGGCCACGAACGGCGCGGACAGGCCATTGGGCAGTGCCAGGATCACGGCGTCCATGCCCTTGGCGGCGACAGCGTCCGCATCCAGGTTCTCGAACTGCAGTTCACCGTGCCAGTCGCTGTGGTGATCGCTCACGCGCTGGCCGGCCAGCTCGCGCGAGGACACGAAGCCCAGCTGCAGCTGCGGGTGGGCGGCAATCAGCTTGATCAGCTCGGCACCGGTGTGGCCGCGGGCGCCGACGATGCCGACAGTGAAGGTCTTGGTGCTCATGCGTGTGCGTCCAGGCGGTGCTGCAGGTGGCGCTTCACCCCCTGCCATTCCGCATCGATGATGGAGAAGATGACGGTGTCGCGCGGGGTGCCATCCGGGTGGCGCTTGTGGTTGCGCAGCACGCCGTCCTGCTTGGCCCCCAACCGCGCGATCGCGGTGCGCGAGGTGAGGTTGAACCAGCTGGTCTCGAACACCACGCTCAGGCATTCCAGCCGCTCGAAGGCATGCGTGAGCAGCATCAGCTTGGTTTCGGTATTGATGCCGGTGCGCTGGGCGGCCTCGCCGTACCAGGTGTAGCCGATGCTCAGGCGCGGCACCTCGGCGTCCAGATCGTAGTAGCGGGTGGAGCCGACCACTTCATCGGCCTCGTTGAGGACCGCGAACGGCAACACCTTGCCCTCGGGCTGCGCCTGCAGCGCGGCCTGGACATAGGCGGTCATGGTCTTCGCACTGGGTACCTGGGTGTACCAGAGCTTGGACAAGGTGCCATCCCCCAGTGCACCGCGCAGGCCATCGATATGCGCCATCTGCAGCGGCTCCAGCCGGGCGTGTGTGCCGGCCAGTGTGGGGACCTTGGTCCAATCGGCGAGATTCATGAGGTTCAGCCCTCCAGGCTGGGGGTACGTGCGGCGCAATGCTCGACGTATGCTTTGATGCGGTCGAAGCCATCGGCGCCGAACCAGAACACCTTCCAGTGGCCCTGCTTGTAGCAGCCATCGGATTGCGCGTAGTAGAAGTGATTGATCGGGTTGCCGTTGCGCGAGCGCCAGAACAGCTGCGGGGTTTCGTCCAGCATGACATTCCAGACCGCGCGGCCCAGGCCTTCGCCCTGCGCATCGTCGAGCACCGCGAACTTGTCCAGGTAGACGCCTTCGGGCTCGTCGGTGAGGATCACCGCGGTGCGATAGTTCTCGCTCACGTAGGCGCGCAGCAGCTTGGTCTTCTGGAAATAATCCGGCACCAGGGTACGGCCGAAGCTGGATTCGATCAGCTGCTTCAGGCGCGGCAGATCGAGTTCGTCCCACGCGGTAGCGCGCAGCACTTTCTCGCCCTTGCGCACCAGCGTGCCCGAGCCCTTGTGGGTGAACAGTTCCTTGGCCAGGTCCGCCGGGCGCGTGATCGACACCGAGGACTCCAGTGGCAGCCGATCCAGCAGGTCCTTGATCTGTTCGATCTTGACCCGCATGCCGCCATGGATCCACGGCTGCTGCATCAGCTGGTCGTACTCGGTGGACAGGTTGATCGAGTCGATCACCTTGCCCTCTTCATCGAGCAGGCCACCGGTACCGGTCAGGAAGATGATCTTGTACGGCTGCAGCTCCTGCACCAGCTCATTGGCGGCGAAGTCGGCGTTGACGTTGAGGATCTGCCCGCAGCGGGTTTCGCCCAGGCTGGTGATCACCGGGATCGAGCCGGCACGCAGGCTGGCTTCGATCGGGGCCAGGTTGACCTTCTTGACCTCACCGACCAGGCCATAGGTGTCCTGATCCAGGTACTCGGCTTCGAACACGCCGCCGGTGATCGAGGTCGCGCGCGCACCGTTCTGCTGCAGGGCTTCGACCAGCTGCAGATTGGAGGCCTGGAACACCCGGCGCACGATCGCCAGGCCTTCGGCCGAGGTCACGCGCAGGCCGTTGACGGTCTGCTTCTCGATGCCGGCCGCCGAGAGCTCGGCGTCCAGCTGCGGGCCGGCGCCGTGCAGCACGATCGGGGTCAGGCCGACTTCCTGCAGGAACGACAGCGAGGAGGTCAGCGCCTCCAGGTCATCGCGCAGCACCGCGCCGCCGACCTTGACCACGGCGAAGCGCTTGGCGTCCAGCTGCGAGAAACGCTTGAGGTACTGGCTGATCTCCTTCGCGCTGGCCATGCTCGAGAGCAGGCGCACGATGGTCTGACGGGTCTGGCGGTGGGGCTGGGAAGAAGGCATTTCGATATCGTCGCAGGCGGCCGGGGCCGCGATGGGAGTTCCGTCAGTGGGGGACCACGACGGCGTCATTCGATCAGGCGCCGTGCGCAATGATGCGGTGCACGGACTCGGCGTAACGCTGCAGCTGCTCCAGCGTCACGAACTCATCGGCGGTGTGGGCCTGGGCGATGTCGCCCGGGCCGTACACCAGCGTGGTGTAACCCCCGGCCGACAACAGCGAAGCCTCGGTCCAGAAATCCACCGCGTTGCCGATCGGGATGTCCAGCGCATCGGCCACGTCACGCGCAGCCAGACGGCGGTTTTCTGCTTCGGCAATATCGCCGGCCGGGAAGCTGGGCCCGCGGAAGGTCTCGGTGAACACCGCGGCCTCCGGTTCGGCGAAACCGGCAAAGGTGGCCAGCAGCGCATCGATATCCATCGAAGGCAGCGGGCGGAAGCCGAAACGTACTTCAGCGGCGGGCGCGATCATGTTGGCCTTGATGCCGCCTTCCACACGCCCGATGTTGAAGCGCAGGCCGGTCAGCCCGCCAAAGCGCGTATGCGACAGCGACTCGACATGGTCCAACGCGCGGTTGCCCCAGCGCATCGCCTGATGCAGTGCGCTGGCCGCCGCATCCTGCTTGCCCGAGGCATGCCCGGCGCGGCCCTTGAACTGCATCAGCACCGAGCTGATGCCACGGTGCGCGAGTACCGCTTCGCTCATGGTCGGCTCGGCCACCAGCACCGCTTCATACGCAATGCCGCGGGCGAGGAAGGCGGCGATGCAGCGCGGGTCGTTTGCCTCTTCGTCGCTGGAGAACAGAAACGCGGCGTCGCCATCGCTGGCGTTCGCCGCTGCCACCAAAGCAGCCGCGGCGCCCTTGATGTCGCACACGCCCAGTCCGATCACGCGGTCCTCGGCGCGCCGCATCACGTGCGGGTCGGCCGTCCAATGCGGCGAATCCGGCACGGTATCCAGGTGCACGTTGAACAGGTACTTCGGGGTGCCACGCACCGCATACAGGCTGACCGCACCGTCGCCATGGTCGATCACCTCCACGTTGAACCCGGGCAGGTTCGCACGCAGGTAATCGAAGATGCCGCCGGTGGTGATCGCACGCGGCGGATTGCGCGTGTCGAAGGACACAAGCTGCTGCAGGTGATCGAGCGTCTGTTCCAACATGTGTCTGAATATCCGTAGGGTTCAACATCGGT
Organism: Stenotrophomonas sp. AGC87; assembly: GCF_057333975.1. Lineage (NCBI taxonomy): Bacteria > Pseudomonadati > Pseudomonadota > Gammaproteobacteria > Lysobacterales > Lysobacteraceae > Stenotrophomonas > Stenotrophomonas sp. AGC87. The sequence continues at coordinate 77,582 of NZ_JBHFHW010000030.1, read as the reverse complement.
AGTAGTGGCGGGGGGGGGGGGGGGGGGGAATGATCCAGCC
>NZ_JBHFHW010000030.1:73956-77462 GCF_057333975.1 Stenotrophomonas sp. AGC87 | reverse complement strand
CCCCCCCCCCCCCCCCCCCCCCCCCCCCCCCCCCCCCCACTACCCTCAATCGGCCTTGCGAGGCGCCGGCCAGCAGCCGGCACCCCGGTCATTCGCCTTAGCGATTCACCTGCGCATACAACGTGGAGCTCATGCCGAACAGCTTGATGAAGCCTTCGGCCTCTTCCACGCCCCAGTCGGCCGACTGTGCATAGGTGGCGCCCTTGGCGTTGAGCAGGTGCGGCGACTTCACGGCCACGGCATCCACACGGCCACCGCGGGTCTCCAGCACCACTTCGCCGTTGACCTTGGTCTGCGAGGACTTCAGGAAGGCCTCGATGTCGGTCTTGAGCGGGTCGTGGTAGAAGCCTTCGTACACCAGCTCCACCCACTTGCGTGCCACATCCGGCTTGAAGCGGTTCTGCTGCTTGGTCAGCACCGCATCTTCCAGCGCGCGGTGCGCCGCCAGCAGCGAGACCAGGCCCGGCGCTTCGAACACGATGCGGCCCTTCAGGCCGATCACGGTGTCACCGGTGTAGACGCCACGGCCGACGCCGTACGCGGCGAACAGCTTGTTGAGCTTGGCCAGGATCTGCTCACCCGGCAGCGCCTTGCCGTCCAGCTCGACGGCTTCGCCTTCGACGAACTTCAGGGTCACGGTGAGCGGCTCGACCGGCCATTCGCTGCGCGGGGCGCACCAGCCGCGGGCACCCTCGCCCGGCGCTTCCCAACGGTCGATCTCGCCGCCGGACATGGTCAGGCCGAGCAGGTTCTCGTTGATGGTGTAGGCCTGCTGCTTGGCACGCACGCCGAAGCCACGCTCTTCCAGGTACTTCTGCTCGTAGGCGCGGGTCTGGGTGTGTTCCTTCTGGATTTCGCGGATCGGCGCGACGATCTGGTAATCGCCCAGTGCCTTCACGGCCAGATCGAAACGAACCTGGTCGTTGCCCATGCCGGTGCAGCCGTGGGCGATGATGTTGGTGCCCAGCTCGGCGGCGCGCTTGAGCGCGGCATCCACGATCAGGTAACGATCGGAGACCAGCAGCGGGTACTGGCCCTGGTAGCCTTCGCCGGCCCACACGAACGGCTTGACGAAGCCACTCCAGATCGCCGGGCCACCATCGACGGTGACGTGGGTGGTGACGCCCAGCTCAGCGGCACGCTTCTCGATGAAATCGCGCTCTTCGTCATCCACGCCGCCGGTATCGGCGAACACGGTGTGCACGTTGTAACCGCGCTCCTGCAGGTACGGCACGCAGAAGCTGGTGTCGAGTCCGCCGGAGAAGGCCAGGACGATGTCTTTCTTGCTCATGGGGTCAGGGTCCAATTGGAAATGCGGTATTGATTGCGTTCTGGAGCCGGTAGAGCCACGCCATGCGTGGCTGCACCGTTGGATTCGTTCGATTACCGGCCGATCAATGCCGACATGATCGCCTTCTGCACATGCAGGCGGTTTTCGGCTTCGTCGATCGCGATGCACTGCGCCGAATCCATCACGCCGTCGGTCGCCTTCACGTTGCGGCGCAGCGGCAGGCAGTGGCTGAAGACACCGTTGTTGGTGAGCGCCATCTTGGCTTCGTCGACGATGAAGTGCTTGTACTGATCGCGGATCGGCTTTTCCGGTTCCCAGTTGCCGAAGAACGGCAGCGCGCCCCAGCTCTTGGCGTACACCACGTCCGCGCCGGCGTAGGCGCTGGCGATGTCATGGCTGACCTGCAGCGAACCGCCGCTCTCGGCGACGTTCTGCTCGGCCCAGCCCATGTAGCGCTCATCCAGGATGTAATCCGGGGTCGGGCACAGCAGGGTCACGTCCATGCCCATGCGGGTGGCGATGGTCAGCGCCGAGTTGGCCACCGCGGTGTTCAGCGGCTTGGGGTGGTAGGTCCAGGTCAGCACGTACTTCTTGCCGCGCAGGTCCTGGGTACCGAAGTGTTCCTGCAGGGCCATCACGTGGGCCAGTTCCTGGCACGGGTGGGTGATGGTTTCCATGTTGATCACCGGCACCGGCGAGTACTTGGCGAAGCTCTTGAGCACTTCGTCTTCGCGGTCCTTGGTCCAGTCGATGAACTTCGGGAAGGCACGCACGCCGATCAGGTCCACATAGCGGCCCAGCACTTTGGCCACTTCGGCGATGTGCTCCTCGGTGTCCCCGTCCATCACCGAGCCCAGGTTGAACTCGATCGGCCAGGCGTCTTTGCCCGGCTGCAGCACGATCGCGTGGCCGCCCAGCTGGAACGCACCCAGCTCGAAGCTGGTGCGGGTACGCATGGAGGGGTTGAAGAACACCAGGGCAATCGACTTGCCCTTGAGCTCGTCGCCCAGTTTGTTGCGCTTGAACAACGCGGCCTGGGTCAACAGGGCATCCAGGTCGGTGCGGCTCCAATCCTGGGTGTTCAGGAAGTGCTTCAGGGACATCGATCGATCCTTTGCGGCTGGTTTTCCACCGTCACCGGCGGAGGTTGGGGGCGCCGGGGCGCGTTCAGGGCTCAACAAAACGTATACAGATGAAACTTTTCAGATCGTAGAAACGAAAAAACCCAGCGCGGGGGCTGGGTTTTCCAAACAGGCAGCACGAAGCTCCGGTTACCCAGCGAAAATGTGGGGTTCCGGTCGGCGGGCACGCGACGTCATGCCCGTAGCCATACGGGCGGCGCTGGTGTCGTGCTGGAAGTCGGTAAGTTTCATGGCCGCCCATCTTTGCATGCACCCGGGGCGGGTGCAAGGCCTGAATGGAAATTCAGGTTGAAGGCGTCGCCCGTGGGGCGACGGGAGGTGTCACGGGTTGGCGCCACCGGCCTGCTCGTTGCCCACCCACGGGGTGATGGAGACCCGGATCTTGAGGCGGTTGCCCGGGTCTTCCGGCAGGCGTGACCGGTACTTGGTGCCCTTGTAGACGTAGTCCACGTCGTAGGCGATCGGGCGGCGGAACTCACGGCCGACCGGGATGATCTTGCAGTCCCGGGTCAACAGTGGCCCGGTGTTGGCCGGCGTGGCCTCGACCACCACCGTCTCGGCGTAGCCGCTCTCGTCGGTGCTGCCGTCTTCCCGGCGGAAGATCGAGCGCACCGAATCCATGAAGCGGCCGAAGCGGCCCTTGTCTTCCTGCGGCTCCTCGCCGGTGACATTGACCGGCGCGAGCGTGCGGGTGGAGACCGGCTCGCAGTGCTCTTCGGTGCGGGTGGCGCGCAGGGTCTGGAAGACCGGCTCGACGTTGAGCACCTGGGCGTAGTCGAACTTGACGTTCTCCACGATCACCACCCGGTTGCGCACCTCACCCTCCTGGGCGCACGCCCCGAAGGCGGCACTTCCGAGCAGGCAGACCAGCGTCAACAACGAAGCGGATTTCATTGGCAACAAGGAAAAGGACAAGAGGGATAGTTTAGGCAGTGGCAAGCACAAGGGGCTGAACATTACCCTTCCGTGACGCTTCTGCCCATAGGCCGGCCCCACCCGCGGGGCCGGAAGCCCGCCACGACGGGACGGAACGCCTGAAGCCTTCAGCCACACCGCCGGCGGCCGAGGCCGCC
>NZ_JBHFHW010000030.1:70281-73861 GCF_057333975.1 Stenotrophomonas sp. AGC87 | reverse complement strand
GGCCGCCTGCCCGCCCTGCCCCACATCCCCCCAAAGCCCCCGACACGTTCTAAAATCGACCGCTTACCCCCGCTCCCGACCCTCATGACCCTGCGCCTGCACAACAACCTGACACGCCAGCTCGAACCGTTCACCCCGCTCGATCCGACCTGTCCGACCCTGTATGTGTGTGGCCCCACGGTCTACAACTACGTCCACATCGGCAATGCCCGTGGGCCGGTGGTGTTCGGCGTCCTGGCCGACCTGCTGCGCCGCCGCTTCGGCGGCCTGCGCTATGCCCGCAACATCACCGACGTGGATGACAAGATCAACACGGCCGCGCGCGAGCAGCACGTCCCGATCAGCACCATCACCGACCGTTTCGCCGCCGCCTACCGCGAGGACATGGCCGCGCTGGGCGTGGTGCCGCCGGATATCGAGCCGGAAGCCACCGCGCACATTCCGCAGATCGTGACGATGATCGAGCAGCTGATCGCCAACGGGCATGCCTATGCGGCCGAAGGCCACGTGCTGTTCTCGGTGAGCTCCTACGCCGACTACGGCAAGCTCTCGCGCCGTGACCCGGACGAGATGCTGGCCGGTGCCCGCGTGGATGTCGCCCCGTACAAGCGCGACCCGGGCGATTTCGTGCTGTGGAAGCCCTCCAGCGACGACCTGCCCGGCTGGGAGTCGCCCTGGGGCCGTGGCCGCCCGGGCTGGCACATCGAGTGCTCGGCGATGGCGGCCGCGCACCTGGGGCCGACCATCGATATCCATGCCGGCGGCGTGGACCTGCAGTTCCCGCACCACGAGAACGAGATCGCCCAGAGCGAGTGCGCGCACGGCGGGCAGACCTTCGCCCGGTTCTGGCTGCACAACGGCATGCTCAACTTCGGCGGCGCCAAGATGAGCAAGTCGATCGGCAACATCGAGCGCGTGCACGATCTGGTCCGCCAGCATGCCCCCGAGGCGCTGCGCTATGCGCTGCTGTCGGCCCACTACCGGCAGCCGCTGGACTGGTCCGATGCGCTGATCGAGCAGTCGGTGCGCACCCTGGACCGCCTGTACGGCACGCTGCGCGATCTGGTCGACGTGGACGCCGCTGCGGTGATTCCGGCCGAGATCGAGGCCGCGCTGGATGACGACCTCAATACGCCGCAGGCCCTGGCCGAGCTGGCCCGTATCGCCGGTGAGGCACGCAAGGCTGCCGACGCCGACAAGGCGCACTGGAAGTCCGCGCTGCTCGGTGCCGGCCTGGCGCTGGGCCTGCTGCAGCAGGATCCCGCGGCCTGGTTTGGCACCGCAGGCGGCAACGACGACGATGCGGCCATCCAGGCCCTGATCGACGAACGCGCCGCTGCCAAGCAGGCCCGCGACTTCGCCCGCGCCGATGCGATCCGCGACCAGTTGGCCGCCGAGGGCATCGTGCTGGAAGACACCGCCCAAGGCGTGCGCTGGTCGCGCAAGCGCTGAAGGACCGCCCGGCTGACCGTCGGACGCTACCCGACACCGCCCGATCCACTGGGCATTGCCATGACATCGCCCCGGCCACGGACGGCCGGGCTGCTTCCCCCCGCAACTGCACGGTCACCCACGGACGGCGAACACCGACCCGGAGCCCCCATGATCCCCACCTCCCCGTTCCCGCTCGAACCCACCGCTGCTGAAGCCCAGGCCGCCATCGCCGAGGAATTCGCCTTCTTCGGTGACTGGTCCGAGCGTTACCAGTACCTGATCGACCTCGGCCGCAAACTGCCCCCCTTCCCGGAAGCGTGGAAGACCGAGGAGCATCGCCTGCTCGGCTGCCAGTCCATGGTCTGGATCGTGCCGGACGGCAATGCCGAGGCGCTGCGCTTCCACGCCATCAGTGATTCGGCGATCGTCTCCGGGCTGATCTACCTGGCCCTGCGCGTCTACTCGGGCCGCTCGGCGGCCGAGATCCTGGCCACCGAGCCGAGCTACATCCAGGACATCGGGCTGTCGCGCCACCTGTCCCCGACCCGCAGCAACGGCGTCGCGGCGATGCTGGCCTTCATCCGCGACACCGCCCAAGCGCAGTCGTGCCGCTCTCCGCCGATCCGCAGGAGCCGGACAGCGCCCTGCAGCTGCTGGCCCGCCCGGGCTTTTCGCTGGTGCTGGCGTACCGCATCTTCGCGATGCTCTCCTACCAGATCGTCGCGGTGACGGTCGGCTGGCATATCTACGAAGTCACCCGCAATCCGTTCTCGCTGGGCCTGGTCGGCCTCGCCGAGGTGCTCCCGTTCTTCTGCGTGGCCCCGTTCGCCGGCTATCTGGTCGACCACCTGCCCCGCCGCCGGCTGGGCATGGTCGCCTGCAGCGGGCTGGTGATGACCGCATTGGTGCTGACCGCGGTCGCCCAGGGCTGGCTGCCGTTCCACGGGGTGTGGCCGATCTATGCGGCGATCGCACTGACCGGTATGGTCCGCGCGTTCCTCTCACCGATCTACAACGCACTGTTCGCCCGCGTGCTGGAGCGCACGCAGTACGCGCGTGGCGCGGGGCTGGGCGCGGTGGTGTTCCAGGCCGGCATGGTGCTCGGCCCGGCCCTGGGCGGCGCACTGGTGGCGTGGGGCGGCAAGGGGGTGGCCTATGGCGTGGCGGTGGGTGTGTCGCTGATCGCGCTGGGCTGCCTGGCGGCGCTGCGCGTCTCCGAGCCGGTGCATACGGGCCCGGCGGCGCCGATCTTCAAGAGCATCGCCGAGGGCGGCCGGTTCGTGCTGGGCAACAAGATCATGGTCGGGGCGATGGCGCTGGACATGTTCTCGGTGTTGCTTGGCGGCGTGGTGGCGATGCTGCCGGCGTTCCTGCACGAGATCCTGCACCACGGGCCGGAGGGGCTGGGCGTGCTGCGCGCGGCGCCGGCGCTGGGCTCGGTGTGCGTAGGGCTGTGGTTGGCGCGTCGGCCGCTGCAGCGCAATGCGGGGCGTGTGCTGTTGTTCGCGGTGGCCGGCTTTGGTCTATGCGTGATCGGGTTCGGGCTGTCGTCGAATTTCTGGCTGTCGGCGGCGATCCTGTTGTTCTACGGTGCGTTCGACGGGGTGTCGGTGGTGGTGCGTTCGACGATTCTGCAGTTGGCGACGCCGGAGGAGATGCGTGGCCGGGTGTCGTCGATCAATGGCATTTTCATCAGTTCGTCGAATGAGTTGGGTGCGTTCTATGCGGGCACGATGGCGAAGCTGTTGGGGCTGGTCCCGGCGGTGGTGCTGGGCGGCTTTGCGGTGTTGAGCGTGGCAGGGATCACGGCGTGGAAGAATCCGACGCTGCGGCGGTTGAATCTGCGCGATCTGCATTGATGGATTTCCTGACTGGCTGATCGGCTGCCCGGTTGGTTGGCCGCTCGGCCGTTTGGCTGGCGCTGCGCGGTTGGGTTGCCGGGGCTGTGAGTCGGCGCCTGTTTATGCCTGGGGTTGGGCGGCCGGGCAGCGCAGTGCAGGACCCGCCGTGAACCCATCCCTGGGGGCTCGTAGTGCGGCATCCATGCCGCACACGGTCCTTCATCGGGCTGCCCGATCACCTCTTCGTGGAAGGTCGGTTGTGCGGTTCGAACAGCGGAGCAAACGAAAAACGGCGAGCCTTGGCT
>NZ_JBHFHW010000030.1:69762-70261 GCF_057333975.1 Stenotrophomonas sp. AGC87 | reverse complement strand
ATGCCGCACACGGTCCTTCACTGCGCTACCCGTCCACCCATGGACAGTGGGTTGCTTGCGCGGAATCAACAGCGAAAAGCGAACGGCAAACAGCAGATAGCGGACGTCTCACGGCTTATCACTCACGGCGTACGGCGCCGGTTGATGGCTACTGGCCTCTGGCCGGTGGCGTACGGCATACCGGTTGCCGCTAATGACTTCGGCAGTGCTACGGCGTCGGTGTCGATTTACGGCGTCGGCTGAAAATGGACTGCGGACTGCGGACCGCACAATTTGTGGCGTGCCCGGCACGCCTGTAGATCCACGCCATGCGTGGATGCCGCGCAAAGCGCGGGACAACCATCCGGACGAGCACACAGCATGTCCCGACGATCCAGCCAGCGCTGGCAGCCGGCCGAAACAGTGTCAGAAGCGGGAGTGCCAGCCCTTCCAACCGCCCACCCATCAACCTGTCAGGAGTGGGGGGGGGGGGGGGGGGGGGGGGGGGGGGGGGGGGGGG
>NZ_JBHFHW010000030.1:65546-69742 GCF_057333975.1 Stenotrophomonas sp. AGC87 | reverse complement strand
GCACTACGAGCCCCCATGGATGGGTTCACGGCGGGTCCCGGACAGGGCTGCCCGACCCACTCCAAGCACGAGGCATCAAGGCGCCAGCGCCCTGCACGAACGACCAAACCAAAGACAAACAGCCAAAAAAAACCCGGCCGAAGCCGGGTTTTTCGTAGAACAGCACAACCAACAGCGCGATCAGTCGCCCTGCTGCTTCTGCAGATGCTCCCAACGCTCCTGCGCATCGATCGTGCGCTCGGCGGTCAGGCGGGCTTCCAGACGATCCAGGCCAATCTCTTCGCCCGTATCCACACAGAAACCATAATCGCCATCTTCCAGACGCTTCAGCGTACTGTTGATCTTGCCGATCAGCTTGCGATAACGATCGCGGGTACGCAGTTCCAGCGAGTTCTCGGTCTCGCGGGTAGCGCGCTCGGCCTCATCGCCGATATCACGCACTTCTTCCTGCAGATTCGCGATGGTCTGCTTGGATTCCTCCACCAGATCATTGCGCCAGTGCTGCAGGCGCTGGCGGAAATACTCCAGCTGCAGCGGGCTCATGTATTCCTCTTCCGCGCTCGGCTTGTAACCGTCGGGCAGGATCGGACGACCGGTGGCTTCGTCAGTCTTGTATTCCACCACCTTCACCTTGGTGCGAGGGGCCGGAGCGGCCGAACGCGCTGCCACGGCAACGGCGACCTTGCCGACCGGACGGGACACGGGCTTGGGGGCGGACTCGGACTTGGCGGGGGTTTTTGCAGGCGATTTCGAAACGGGCACGGGATTCTTGTTTTGCGGGGCCTTGGAGGCGGCGACAGGGGCGACCGGCGCCGGCGCGGACGCCGGAGAAGGTGCCGCCTTGGCCGGGCTCTTGGCCGGGACAGACTTGGCCGGCGCCGGCGATGCCGGCTTCGGTGCGGACTTCACTACGGGTGCTGCAACCGGCTTGGTGGCCGGCTTGGATGCCACGGGCTTGCTGGCAGTCTTGCTGGCCTTCACCGGCGTGGCCGATGCCTGCTTGACTGCGGTCTTCTTCGCCGGTGCCGGCTTGGCCGCCGGTTTGGCGACAGCAGGCGTCACGGTCTTCTTGGCTGCCGTCTTGCTGGCAGCGGCTTTCTTGACGGGCGCCTTGCTCACCGGCTTGCCTGCCGCGCGCTTGGCGGGCGTGGCAACCGGTTTGGCGACCGTCGACTTCTTGGCAACGACCTTCTTGGCGACGGTCTTCTTGGCCACCACCGTCTTGGCAGCAGGCTTCTTGGCGACAGCCTTCTTGACGGTCTTGGCCGGCGACTTGCTGGCCGCCTTTTTAACGGGTGCCGTCCTGGCCGCCGGTTGTTTGGATGCAGGCTTGCCAGCCGGCTTGGCGGCCGGCTTCTTGGCAACGGACTTGGCCGCCAACTTCTTTACAACAGGCTTGGCGGTTTTCTTGGCGGCCTTGACGGCCTTCTTTGCAGTTTTTTTAGCAGCCACGAAACGCTCTTCCTTGGATTCCCCGGGGCCCGGGAAAGCGGGCCTTTATAGCCTACCCGACCAGCAGCAGCAACCACACCGCCTACTCCGTTCAGCCCCGGAGTCGCAAGGCGTGCGACCGGCCCGCCTGGCAGGCGGGCCAACGTGCGCAGTTCGGTACCTGACCCGGCGACCCCGCGGGGGCGGCCCGTCGCGCGCGTGGGTGCGGACGGGTCCAACGCCCCATCCTGCGACAAATGCGCCCTTCATGCCAACTGGAATAAGATTGGGGGGTGATCTCACGCCTGCTCATCGCCCTGCTGCGCTTCTACAAGCGCTTCATCAGCCCGTTGCTGGGGCCGCGTTGCCGCTTCATGCCCAGCTGTTCTGAATACGCCATGCAAGCCATCGCCACGCATGGCCCCGCGCGCGGCAGCTGGCTGGCCGCGCGCCGGCTGGGCCGCTGCCATCCCTTCCATCCCGGTGGCATCGACGAGGTGCCACCGCGCACCACGCCTGACGCCACCTGCCGCTGCACAGGAAAACACTGAATGTCCTCCACGCTCATCGTCAACGCCCGCCTGGTCAACGAAGGCACCGTCACCCAGGGTGACCTGCGCATCGAAGATGGCCGCATCGCGCAGATCGGCCCCGGCCTGGACGCCCGTCCCGGCGAAACCGTGGTCGACGCCGCCGGCCGCTGGCTGCTGCCGGGCATGATCGACGACCAGGTCCATTTCCGTGAGCCCGGCCTGACCCACAAGGGCGACATCGCGACCGAATCGGCCGCGGCCGTCGCCGGGGGCCTGACCAGCTTCATGGACATGCCCAACACCAACCCGCCCACGCTCAACGCCGAGATCCTGCAGGCCAAGTACGATGCCGCCGCCGGCCGTGCGCGCGCCAACTACGGCTTCTACATGGGCGCCAGCAACGACAACCTGGCTCATATCCAGTCGCTGGATCCCAAGACCGCGCCGGGCATCAAGGTGTTCATGGGTGCATCCACCGGCAACATGCTGGTCGACAACCCGGAAACGCTCGACGCGATCTTCCGCGACGCGCCCACGCCGATCATCACGCACTGCGAAGACACGCCGATGATCGATGCCAAGGCCAAGGAGTACGCCGAAAAGTACGGCGATGCCCTGAGTGCCGAGCAGCACCCGGACATCCGCTCGCGCGAGGCTTGCCTGAAGTCCTCCGAGCTGGCCGTGTCGCTGGCCAAGAAGCACGGCACCCGCCTGCATGTGCTGCACATCTCCACCGCCGATGAGCTGGCCCTGTTCGAACGCGGCCCGCTGATCCGCGCCGATGGCAGCCGCAAGCAGATCACCGCCGAAACCTGCATCCACTTCCTGCGTTTCGACCGCAGCGATTACGCGCGGCTGGGCAACCTGATCAAGTGCAACCCGGCGATCAAGGAAGCCAGCGACCGCGAAGCGCTGACCCGCGCCGTGGCCGATGACGTGATCGACGTGCTCGCCACCGATCATGCGCCGCACACCTGGGAAGAGAAGCAGAAGCCCTATGCACAGGCGCCGTCCGGCCTGCCGCTGGTGCAGTACGCGCTGGTCGCCGCGCTGGAACTGGTGCACGAAGGCAAGCTGGAGATCACCCAGGTCGTGCAGAAGTTCGCGCATGCGCCGGCGCAGCTGTTCGACGTCAGCCAGCGTGGCTACCTGCGCGAAGGCTACTTCGCCGATCTGGTGCTGGTCGAAGACGTGCCCTTCACCGTCAAGCGCGAAGACGTGCTCTCCAAGTGTGGCTGGTCGCCGTTTGAAGGCACCACCTTCCGCTCGCGCATCGCCTCGACCTGGGTCAACGGGCAGCTGGCGTGGGACGGCGAAAAGCTGGTGGGTTCGCCGAACGGCCAGCGCATGAGCTTCGACCGCTGATGCGGGCACGGATGTTGAGCGCGGCCCTGGCGGCCGCAGGCGTCGTGGCGATGGGCAGTCTGCTGCCCTCGCCCGCCGTGGCCCAGGCCGATGCGCGCGTGGTGTTTCCGGCCAGCGCCTCGCAGGGCGCGATGGTGATCGGCAAGGTGCCGGCCGGCAGCGTCGTGCAGTACGGCGGCCGCACCCTGCGCGTGAGCGGGTACGGCAGCGTGGTGTTCGGCATCGGCCGCGATGAGAAAGGTCCGCTGCAGGTGCAGGTGACCCGCCCGGACGGCGGCAGTGAAACGGCCAGCATCGCGGTCACCCCGCGTGACTGGCCGACCGAGCGCGTCAACGGCGTGCCGCCGAAGACGGTCAATCCGCCGCCGGCGATTGCCGAGCGGATCAAGCGTGAGCAGGCGCAGGTCACCGCCGCGCGTGCCCGCGATGACAATCGCGCCGACTTCGCACAGGCCTTCATCTGGCCGGTGCAGGGCCGCATCAGCGGCCGCTTCGGCAATGCGCGCGTCTATAACGGCCAACCCGGTTCGGGCCACTCCGGCATGGACATCGCGGTACCGACCGGCACCCCGGTGAAGGCACCGGCCGCCGGCGTGGTCACCTTCGCTGGCCCGGACCTGTATCTGACCGGCGGCACGCTGCTGCTGGATCACGGCTTCGGGATCAGTTCGAACTTTCTGCATCTGTCGCGCATCGACGTGAAAGTCGGCGACCGCGTCGAGCAGGGCCAGGTGATCGCCGCTGTCGGTGCGACCGGTCGTGCGACCGGCCCGCATCTGCATTGGGGCATGAACTGGTTCGATACCCGCATCGACCCGCTGCTGGTGCTGGAACGCGGAAAGTAATGGAGTGCCGGCCGCTGGCCGG
>NZ_JBHFHW010000030.1:61811-65506 GCF_057333975.1 Stenotrophomonas sp. AGC87 | reverse complement strand
CCCCCCCCACGCACGCTCACCCCCGCGCAGCCCACCAGGTCAGCCACAGCGTACGCATCGGCGTAGCCTGGTACTGGCGGTCCTGCGCCCAGGCCTGCTGGCGGGCACGGGCCAACGCGGCGTACAGCCGGCGGGGACGCGGGCCGGCAACCCGCGCCGGCCACTTGGCCAGCAGCTGCTGCGCCCACCGGCCCGGCGCGGCAGTGTCATCCTCGGCCAGCAGCGAACGCGGAATCGCCGCGACGCCACTCTCATGCAGGCGCTGGGCCAGGGTCTGCACCAGCACCGGGGTGGCGACCCCCCCCCGCGCCGGGGTATCGAACATCACCGCTTCGACTGCGGCCACGGCGGCCGCATAGGCCTGCAGCGAACGCAGCGCCTGCGCCGGATCGACCGGCACCGCACGCGCGTCGATCAGATCCGGCAGGGTCTCGGCCAACGGCGCCCACGGCGCGCGCACCGGCTCGAGCACACGGCCCAGCGGATGGCGCGAGCGCTGTGCGGACCAGCTGCGCAGCTCTTCACCCCACCACGCCAGTTTGGCGTCGGACGGCATCGGGTCGCCGGCGGTATTGAGGATGTCGTCGAACTCCTGCAGCAGCGAGAACCACGCCACCACCAGGGTGCGCTGGTGCTCGGGCACGAAGCGTTCGGCCACCTGCCACTCGGGCCAGCGGGTCCGCCACTTGTCCAGGAAACTGTCCAGGGCGCTGGGAGTACTCACGGTGTATTCCTTGAAAGGCTAGAGCGTGCGCGCAAGCGGCCACGCCTTGGCATGTTGCAGGTGTTCGGGACGTGCGATCAGCGTATCGGCGCCCCAGGCCATGGGATCGTCGGCATCGAGCCGGTAACCCCACAGCGCGGCGACCGAGGCCATGCCGGCGGCGTTGGCGGCGACGATGTCGCGCTCGTCATCGCCCACGTAGATACAGGTGCCCGGGGCGATGCCCATGCGCTCGGCGGCGGCCAACAGCGGCAGTGGATGCGGCTTGCGCTGGGCCAGGGTATCGCCGCCGATCAGCACCTTGCAGCGCTGTTGCCAGCCCAGCTGCGGCACGATCAGCCGGGCCAGATACTCGGGCTTGTTGGTGACGATGCCCCACGCGCAGCCGGCCGCATCGAGCGCGTCGAGCATGCCGGCGATGCCATCGAACAGCACGGCATGCTGGCCGATCAGGCCTTCGTAGCGCGCCAGAAACTCCGGCACCAGCGCATCACGCGCTTCCTGCCCCAGCTCGGGAAAGGCCACCGAGACCATCGCACGCGAGCCCTTGGAGACCACCGGGCGCAGCGCACCCAGGGTGATCGGCGCGCGCCCGCGCGCGGCCAGCATCGCGTTGGCGGTGGCCAGCATGTCCGGTGCGCTGTCCAGCAGCGTGCCGTCCAGATCGAACAGCACCGCCGGCGGGAAACCGAACTCAGACACGTGCCGCGTCGTCCGGCTTGACCGCGTGGGCCAGATAATTGATGTCGGTGCGCGTGCTCAGGCGGGCACGGTTGCGCCACGGCTCATAGGCCATGCCGCTGACATCGCGCAGGTTGAAGTCAGCCTCGCGCAGCCACTTGCCCAGCTCGGCCGGCTTGATGAAATCCTGGTAGTGGTGCGTGCCCTTGGGCAGCAGCCGCGCCACGTACTCGGCACCGACGATCGCTACGGCGAACGCGGCCGGAGTGCGGTTCACGGTGGACAGGAACAGCTGGCCGCCCGGCTTGAGCAGGCGGTGGCAGGCGGCGATGATCGCGCCCGGGTCCGGCACATGCTCGAGCATTTCCATGCAGGTCACCACATCGAAGCTGCCCGGCTGTTCGGCGGCCAGGTCTTCAGCGGCCTGCACGCGGTAGTCGACCGTGACGCCCGACTCCAGCCCGTGCAGGCGGGCGACCTTGACCAGCTCCGGGGCCAGATCGATCGCGGTGACGTCCGCGCCTTCCTTGGCCAGCGCTTCGCTGAGCAGGCCGCCACCGCAACCGATATCGAGCACGCGGGCGCCGCGCAGGGTGACGCGCTGGGCGACGTACTGCAGGCGCACCGGGTTCAACGCGTGCAGCGGCTTCTGCGGGCCATCGACGTCCCACCAGCGGTTGGCGAGCGCGGCGAACTTGTCCAGTTCGGCCTGGTCGAAATTGGTGGAAGCATGGGGGGTGTTCATGGGGATCCTTGATGCATCAAGCACGGATGTGTCGGATACGCTCGCGCCACTGGCGGGCGTTGGCGACGATCGCGGCGGTGTCCATGCCGACCAGTTCGCGCTGGACCAGCTTGGGCTGGCCGGCGATCCAGACATCGCTGACCTGGTGGCGGCCGGCGGCGTAGACAAGCTGCGAGAGCACATGGTGCAGCGGTTGGGTTTCCAGCGCGGAGAGATCCACGCAGACCAGATCGGCCTGCTTGCCGACCTCGATCGAGCCGATGCGGTCGCCGAAGCCCAGCGCGCGGGCGCCGCCCAGGGTGGCTGCACGCAGCGTGGTGGCCGCGTCCAGCGCGGTGGCGTCATTGGCCACGGCCTTGGCCAGGATCGCCGCGGTGCGGTTCTCGCTGAACATGTCCAGGTCATTGTTGCTGGCGCAGCCGTCGGTGCCGATCGCCAGGTTCACACCGGCGCGCTGCAGGGCGCAGGCCGGGCAGAAGCCGGAGGCCAGTTTGAGGTTGGATTCCGGGCAGTGCACCACGCTGACACCGCGCTCGGCGCACAGGTGGATTTCCGCCTCGGTGAGCTGGGTCATGTGCACCGCGATCAGGCGGTCGTTGACCAGGCCGAGCCGATCCAGCCGCGCCAGCGGACGCTGGCCATGCAGCTTGATCGAGTCGCTGATTTCCTGAGCGGTCTCATGCGTGTGCAGGTGCACCTGCATGTCCAGCTGGTCGGACAGCATGCGCACGCGTTCGAAGTTCGCGTCGTTGACGGTGTACGGCGCGTGCGGGGCGAACGAGGTGCCGATCAGCGGATCGTTGCGCCACTGGTCGTGCAGCTCGCCGGCCTTGGCGAAGTATTCGTCGTCGGTCTTGGCCCAGGCAGTCGGGAAATCGATGATCACCGCACCGACCAGCGCACGGAACCCGTGCTGCTTGTAGACGGCGGCCTGGACGTCGGAGAAGAAGTAGTTTTCGTTGGCGCAGGTGGTACCGCCGCGCAGCATCTCGGCGATCGCCAGGGTGGTGCCGTCGGCCACGAACTCCGGCCCGATCACCGCCGCTTCCACCGGCCAGATGTGCTGCTGCAGCCAGACCATCAGCGGCAGGTCGTCGGCGACGCCCCGCAGCAGGGTCATGGGATTGTGGGTATGCGCGTTGACCAGACCCGGCATCAGCGCCGCGTCCGGGCGGGACACGGTCTGCTTGGGCGCAAAGCGCTCGCGCGCTTGCGCACGCGGCAGGATCGCGATGATCTCACTGCCACGCACGGCCACGGCATGGTCTTCCAGCACCACCGCATGCGGCTCGATCGGGACCACGTAACCGGCTTCGATCAACAGGTCACAGGCTTCGGGAATGCGGGCGGTGTCGGTCATGCGGGCTCACTTTGCTGGAGAAACAGGTCAGCCTACGGCAGGGCCTACCTCGAACCTTCAGAAGACCGGTCCCATGCTGGACGGCTACCGCGATGCTTCTGGAGGACTGGCCCCTGAGTCAGGGGCGGCCGCGAAGCGGCGGGGTGTGGATGCTGGTGAGTTGGGGCCCACGATCCGCGGTGCGG
>NZ_JBHFHW010000030.1:54929-61755 GCF_057333975.1 Stenotrophomonas sp. AGC87 | reverse complement strand
CCGCGGTGCGGATCGGGGGAGCGCCAGCGCGAATGCGCTGCCGCGTACCCGGATTACTTGCCTGCGCGTGCGGAGTATTCGCCCGAGCGGGTGTCGACCTTGATGATTTCATCCTGGTTGACGAACAGCGGCACGCGGACCACGGCGCCGGTTTCCAGGGTAGCCGGCTTGCCGCCGCCGCCCGAGGTGTCGCCACGGACGCCCGGATCGGTTTCGGTGATCTTCAGTTCCACGAAGTTCGGCGGCTGCACGAAGATCGGCTCGCCGTTCCACAGGGTCACGATGCAGACTTCCTCGCCCTTCAGCCACTTGTCCGCACCGCCCATGCCGGCCTTGGTGGCCTGGACCTGCTCGAAGGTTTCCGGGTCCATGAAGTGCCAGAACTCGCCGTCGCTGTACATGAAGTCCATGTTGGTATCGACAACATCGGCCTTCTCCACGTCGTCGGTCGCCTTCATGGTCATTTCGACCACGCGGCCCGACTTGATGAAGCGGTACTTCATGCGGGTGAAGGCCTGGCCCTTGCCCGGCTTGACGTATTCGGTCTCAGTGATGACGGCCGGTTCGTTGTTGATCAGGATCTTCATCCCGTTCTTGACATCGTTCATGCCAACAGTGGCCATGCTGAAACTCCTGAATGGGCAAACGCCGCGCAGGCGCGGCGAGCCGGATAGAATGGGAAATCCCACCGACACCGGTGGGGTGACTCGATATTTCTGACCCACATGATAACCGCAGGCCCCCATTCCATGCAGCTTTCCGCCATGCCCCTGGCCGCCCCCGTCCGCTGGCAGCAACGGTGGCGTGAGGCGATCCGTGACCCGCGCGAGCTGCTGCGGCAGCTGGGGCTGGATCCGGTGGCGCTGGGGGTCTCTGACGAGGCGGCCAGCCAGTTCGCGGTGCGCGTGCCGCAGGGCTTTGCAGCCCGGATGCGCCATGGCGACCGGCATGACCCCCTGCTCCGCCAGGTCCTGCCGATCACCGACGAACTGAAGGTCGTGCCCGGCTTCAGCCTGGATGCGGTGGGCGACGGGGCGGCCAAGAAGGCCACCGGGGTCATCCAGAAGTACCGCGGCCGCGCCCTGCTGGTCACCACCGGCAGCTGCGCGATCAACTGCCGCTACTGCTTCCGCCGCCATTTCGATTACGGCACCGAAAACGCGGCCCGCGAGGGCTGGCGCGATGCGGTCGATGCGATCGCGCAGGACCCGGACATCGACGAGGTGATCCTGTCCGGCGGCGACCCGCTGTCGCTGGCCACCCACAAGCTGCTGGAGCTGACCCAGGCCCTGAAGCAGATTCCGCACCTGCGCCGCCTGCGCATCCACAGCCGCCTGCCGGTGGTGCTGCCCGAACGCGTGGATGACGAGCTGGTGCAGTGGATCGGCGCGCTGCCGTGGCCGGTGGCGTTTGTGATCCATGCCAACCACGCCAATGAGTTCGACGCATCGGTGGACGCCGCGATGGCGCGCCTGCGCGCGGCCGGCGCCACCCTGCTCAACCAGGCGGTGCTGCTGCGCGGGGTCAACGATTCGATCGAGGCGCTGCAGGCGTTGAGCGAGCGCAGTTTCGCGGCGGGCGTGCTGCCCTATTACCTGTACCAGGTGGACCGGGTCGAAGGCGTGGCCCATTTCGAAGTGGCCGACGACACCGCCAAGAACCTGCATGCGCAGCTGACCGCGCGCCTGTCCGGCTACCTGGTTCCCAAGCTGGTCCGCGAGATCTCCGGCGACAGCAGCAAGCGCCCGGTCTAGCGTCAGCTGCCGGCCTCGAGCAGCTGCACCACGTCCGTGGCGCTGACCGGGTGGCTCAACCAGTAGCCCTGGGCCAGGTCGCAGCCGCGCTGGGCCAGCAGATCGAACTGCACTTCCTGCTCGATGCCTTCGGCCACCACGGTGATCCCCAGCGCATGGGCCATGGCGATGATCGCCGTGGTCAACGCCAGATCGTCCGGATCGCGCTGCATGTCGGCCACGAAGCTCTTGTCGATCTTGACCCCGTCCACCGGCACCTGGCGCAGGTGGCTCAGGCCGGAGAAGCCGGTCCCGAAGTCATCCAGCCAGACCTTCACGCCGGTCCGGTGCAGCTTGTCCAGCAATGCGGCGGCCAGCATTTCATCGCCGATCACCGCCGTTTCGGTCAGCTCCAGGTGCAGGCGCGAGGCCGGTAGGCCGGTGTCGCGCAGGCAATCGGCGACCAGGGTCGGCAACTCGCCGCCGCGCAGCTGGCGCGGTGACACGTTGACCGAGACGAACAGGCCTTCGCCATCGGCACCCGGCGGCCACTGCACCGCCTCGGTGCAGGCCGCGCGCAGCACCTTGGGGCCGATCACTTCGATCAGGCCGCTCTGCTCGGCCACTTCGATGAACACCGAGGGCGGAATCGTGCCCAGGGTCGGGTGCTGCCAGCGCAGCAGCACCTCCACGCCGACCATGCGGCGGTCGCGGGTCCGGTAGATCGGCTGATAGGCCAGCCGCAGCTCGCCGCGCTCCCAGGCGCCGCGCAGCTCCTGCTCCATGTGCACGCGGCGCTCGACCGCGTGATCCATGGCCCGGCTGTAGTAGCGGTAACAGTTTTTGCCGGCCATCTTGGCCTGGTACATCGCGATGTCGCCGTTCTTGAGCAGCGTGGTGGCATCGGCGGCATCGTCCGGAAACAGGGTGACGCCGATCGAGGTGCCCAGGAACAGCTCGCGGCCCTGTACCACCAGCGGCTTGCCCAGTTCACGCACGAGAATCTCGGCCAGCTCACGGGCCCCGGCGGGAACATCGCCGTCACCGATCAGGATCACGAACTCATCGCCACCGAAGCGCGCCAGCAGCGCCTCATCGCCACCGGCCTGGGCCACCGCCGCGCTGATCCGCTGTGCGAACTGCAGCAAGGCCTCGTCACCGGCCTCGTGGCCCAGCGTGTCGTTGACGCGCTTGAAATCGTCCATGTCAGCGAACAACAGTCCCAGCCGATGCCCGGAGGCCCGCGCCGCCATCAGGCGATGATCCAGCGACTCGCGGAAGGCCAGCCGGTTGGTCAGCCCGGTCAGGGCATCGGTATAGGCCATGTGCCGCACCTCACGGTCGTGCCGGGCAATCGCCTGGCTCATGCGACCGAACGCGCGCATCAGCTCCCCTACCTCATCCTGGCGCCGGATCTCCGGCATCTGCAGGGTGTAATCGCCGGCCTCGATCTGGCGGGCGGCACCGGCCAGCCAGCGGATCGGCGTGACCAGGGTGCGCTGCACATAGATGATCACCACTGCACCGATCCCGACCAGCAGGCCGAGCATCAGCAGCAGCCAGCCCAGGTGCCGCTTGCCGACCTGCTGCAGGCGGTCGCCCAGGGTCTGGTTGGCCTGCTGCTCCATGGCCTGCACATCGTCCAGCGCCATGCCCACGCGCACGCCACCAATCCGCTGGTTGCCGATCATGATCGGCATCGCGTTGTCGAGCACCTTGGGCGACTGCTGCACCACCAGCTCGCGCGCGCCGGCCGCGCCCGCCGCGAGCGGATCGGTCATCGGCTGGCCAAACTCGAGCACGTCCACCGTGCCGTCGTGGATCAGCCTGCCGTTGTCATCGAACACCAGCACATAGCGCACCACCTGCTGCCGCGAGGTATTGCGCACCAGCGCGCCGACCTGCTCCAGGTCGTTGTAATAGAGCGGATTGGCCAGCGCATCGGACAGCTCCCGCGCCAGCGCTTCACCACGGCTGCGCACACTGCGGTCGAACAGGTCATGGATGACCGTCCCGCTGAGGTGCTGCACCTCATCCTGCATCGTGGCCTGGCGCCCCAGTACCACGGCCACGATCGCCACCACGACCAGCATCGCGCCGCTCATCGCCAGCACGAAGCGGGCCTGCATTCCCGAACCCAAGCGACTCATTCCACTTCCATCCGCACGCGCGTCAAGCCTTGTTTCAATTCATCCAGCCGGTGCTGCATCTGCGCATCCACCCGGTGGAACCCGGACGTACCAAAAAATGTTTTCAATGCCGGCTGTGCCTGCGGATCCGATGCGGCATCCAGCAGAATCTGCTGCAACCGGTCGCGCACCTTCGGATCCAGGTCGTCACGCACCATTTCGACCGCACGCGGATACGGTTCGGTGCGATGGATGATGCGGAAATCGCGCAGGAAATTGGCCGGAATGCGCTTGGCATCGGACCAGTCCACGCTGCTCACCGCACCGGCATCGACCAGCCCCTTGTGGACGAACGTGGCGATGTTCGATTCCGACCGGGCGAACACGTAACCCACCGTATCCGGTGCGGCGACATCGCCGATCGAGGCCAGGATTTCCGGCGTCTCGCCATGCTGCAGCAGGGTCATCACCGGTACCAGATATGCGCTGGTGGAGGCCACGTTCTGCAACGCCAGGGTGTGCCCACGCAGGTCTTCCAGCGTCCGGATGGGGCTGTCGCGGCGCACGAAAAACACGGTGTGGTAGTCGCGAACGCCGCTGCGCTCGGTCAACAGCAGCGGCCTGGCGCCGCTGCGCAACCCCAGCGCGACGGCGGTACCGGAGGTCTCGGTAACCCAGTCGACACGGCCGCGGCGCAGGTAACTGCCCATCTGCTGGGTATCGCGCGCCATCAGGATGCGGCCTTCGGTGATACCAACATCGTGCATG
Organism: Stenotrophomonas sp. AGC87; assembly: GCF_057333975.1. Lineage (NCBI taxonomy): Bacteria > Pseudomonadati > Pseudomonadota > Gammaproteobacteria > Lysobacterales > Lysobacteraceae > Stenotrophomonas > Stenotrophomonas sp. AGC87. Next base: position 57,125 of record NZ_JBHFHW010000030.1, on the reverse strand, counting down.
CGCGGAATCACGTAGTCGAGCAGGGGCTGTAGTTGCGCATAGTGTGACCTGGGGTCGTCGCTGATCCGGCCCAGCACCAGCACGTGAGCGGGCCCGGCCCACACCGGGCCGGTCATCGCGGCGATGGCCAGACACAGCAATACGCTCTGCAGCAGCCTTCGCAGTCCCGACAAGCCCATCACTCCCCCCAAGGAATCGAGACAGACTACCCGAAAAAGTGAGAACTGCGTCGGCTTACAGGGGCTTATTTGTCGCCAATCTCGCCATGCGCTGTGCATCGGACAGAATGCCGCGCAGCAGCCGCACTTCCTGCTCGCTCAGCTCGGTGCGCAGGAACAGGCGGCGCAGTTTGCGCATGGCCGACTCGGGCGCGCGGCCCTTGTGGAAATCGATCTCATCCAAGGTGTCGCCGAGCTGGCCGAACAGGCCTTCCACCTGGGCATGGCTGGCCGGTGCTTGACCGAAGCCGGGGTCGGCCGGGGCGGCGACGGGGGCATCGCCCGCCCCGAGGATGGCCATGCGCACTTCATAGGCCAGCACCTGGACGGCGGCGGCCAGGTTCAAGGAACTGAAGTCCGGATTGGACGGAATATGCACGGCGGCGTGGCAGAGCTGCAGCTCTTCATTGGTCAGGCCGGTACGCTCACGGCCGAACACGAAGGCCACCTCGGCCGGCTCGGCCGCCTTGGCCAGCACGCGCTGGGCAGCCACGGCCGGCAGCAGCTCTTCCAGCTGGACCCGGCGTGAGCGGGCGGTACAGCCCAGCACGAAGCGGCAGTCGGCCACTGCCTCGGCCAGGGTCGCCACAACCGGCGCGTCGCCGAGTACGTCTTCGGCACCGGCCGAGCGGCGGAAGGCCTCTTCATCCAGCGGTTTTTCAGGGGCGACCAGGACCAGGCGGCCCAGGCCCATGGTTTTCATGGCGCGTGCGGCCGCCCCCATGTTTCCGGGGTGCTGGGTGCCGACCAGGACGAAGCGGATGCGGGCGGGAGCGGTTTGAACGGACATGAACAGGCCAAATGCGAGCAGGACAGCGACAAATGGTAAACTGTGCGGCCGGCCTCTGCGCCGGGACCGCTCTTTTCCCCCGCCAAACCCCTACTCTGCCTTTACGGGAGCTTTTCGCCATGCAGAAACCCGCCGTCACCGTCATGGTCAAGGCCGCCCGCCTCGCCGGCAACGTCCTGTTGCGCAACATCAACAAGCTCGAGGCGTTGAACGTCGTGCAGAAGGGCCGCATGGACTATGCCAGTGAAGTCGATGCAGATGCGGAAAAGGTCATCGTCAAGGAACTCAAGCGCGCCTATCCCGAGTACGGGATCATGGGCGAGGAAGGTGGCGTGCAGTCGGTCAACCGTTACATGTGGGTCATCGATCCGCTGGACGGCACCAGCAACTACCTGCGCGGCTTCCCGCATTACTGTGTATCCATCGCCCTGGTCGAGAACGGTGAGCCGATCGACGCGGTGATCTTCGATCCGCTTCGCAATGAGCTGTTCACCGCCAGCCGTGGTGCGGGCGCGGTGTTCAATGACCGCCGTATCCGGATTGCCGAGCGCAAGGACCTGAGCGGCGCGATGATCCATACCGGTTTTGCACCGCGTGAGCGTCAGCGCACGAGCGCGCAGCTGAAGGCGGTGGACGCCCTGCTGGTGCAGGCCGAAGACGTGCGCCGCACGGGTTCGGCGGCGCTGGATCTGGCCTATGTGGCCTGTGGCCGTGCCGATGCGTACTTCGAGGCCGGTGTGAAGGCCTGGGACATCGCCGCCGGTGTGCTGCTGGTCCGTGAGGCCGGTGGCCGTGTGTGCGATTTCAAGGGTGCGACGCCGGCCCGTATGGACAGCCGCGGTCCGGAGACGCAGCAGATCGTGGCTGGCAATGTGAAGATCAGCGATGCGCTGCAGAAGGTGCTGGTCAATACGGGCTACGCGGCGGAGTTCGACGCGAAGTTCTGATCGGGCTGGATCTGATCTGCACCATGACGGCGCCTTCGGGCGCCGTTGTTGTTTGTGGGCTGTCATCGTGCGCCGTGCTGGACGCGTCATAGCGAGCCTGGCTCGTCGTGCTTCGGTAGTGCCGACCGCTGGTCGGCTGCTGTTGAATGCTGGCAACGGCAACGGCAACGGTAACGGCAACGGCAGCGGCAGCGCTTCCATTGCTGAGGGCGAGAGGGGGGGGGGGGGGGGGGGGGGGGGG
>NZ_JBHFHW010000030.1:35406-54907 GCF_057333975.1 Stenotrophomonas sp. AGC87 | reverse complement strand
GCGCCATCCATGGCGCCCTGACGGTCTTGGCCCAGGCTACCCACCGGCCTCTCGACAGATCTCGATGTGGCGGATGGGAGAGCTCAACGCTCCTGACATCTACTGGACGGCACTGACATTTTTTGATCGCGGGCGCCCGCCCAACAAAAAACGCCCGGCGGGAGCCGGGCGTTCTGTTCTGCGCACTGCGGTGTGGGTTACACCACGGTGTTGTTGGCGGCGCGCAGGGCGGCGATGCGCTCGTCCAGCGGGGGGTGGCTCATGAACAGCTTCTTGGCCGCGCCGCCGGCGATGCCGAAGGCGGCGATCTGCGTCGGCAGGGTGCTCTGGCCGTGGTTGACCTTCAGGCGTTCCAGGGCGGCGATCATTTTCTGGCGGCCGGCCAGGTGGGCGCCGCCGGCGTCGGCGCGGAATTCGCGGTGACGGGAGAACCACATGGAGATCATGGTGGCGAACAGGCCGAACACCATTTCCAGGACGAACACGATGATGTAGTACGCAAAGCCGCGGCCGCCGCCTTCGCGGTTGCCGGACAGGGCGTTGTCGATGAAGCCGCCGACGATGCGGGCCAGGACGATCACGAAGGTGTTGAGTACGCCCTGCAGCAGGGCCATGGTGATCATGTCACCGTTGGCGACGTGGGCGATTTCATGGCCGAGCACGGCTTCGGCTTCGTCTTCGCTCATGTTGTGCAGCAGGCCGGTGGAGACGGCGACCAGGGCCTTGTTGCGGTTGGCGCCGGTGGCGAAGGCGTTGATTTCCGGGCCTTCGTACACCGCCACTTCGGGCATGCCGATGCCGGCTTCACGGGCCTGGCGCTCAACGGTGGCCAACAGCCAGCGTTCGGTCGGGTTGCGCGGCTCGGTGATCACGACGGCGCCGGTGGAGCGCTTGGCCATGAACTTGGAGAGCAGCAGCGAGATGAACGAGCCGCCGAAACCGAAGATGGCCGCGAAGACCAGCAGGCCGCTCATCTGGTTGGGATTGACGCCCAGTACCGACATCACGATGCCGGCCAGGATCAGCACCGCAAAGTTGGTCAGCAGGAAGAGAGCAATGCGACTGAACATGGGAAAAGGACGCTCATGGGAGGTTGATGAGTGCAAATCTGCGGTGACTTCAGCTTGAATTCAAGTCGCAAACTGACCGACGATTCATAGTCCATGTCTGATACCTCCTATTGCGGGCGCTTTGCGCCCTCGCCTACCGGCCCCCTGCACCCCGGCTCGCTGCTGGCGGCGCTCGGCAGTTGGCTGCTCGCCCGCCACGCCGGCGGCCAGTGGCTGGTGCGGGTGGAGGACGTCGATCCTCCTCGAACGGTGCCTGGCGCGGTGAGCGGCCAACTGGCCGCATTGGCCGCCTTCGGGCTGTGCAGTGACGGGCCGATCGTGCATCAGAGCCAGCGCGATGCGCTCTATCAGGAGGCGCTGGACCGGCTGCTGCGCGAGGGCAAGGCGTTTGCCTGCCATTGCAGCCGCAGCGAGCTGGCCGCGCAGGGCGGCATCCATCACCACTGCGTGGCCCGCGCCGCGCGTGCGCAACCGGCGGTGCGGCTGCGGGTGCCACCGGGCAGTGTGGTGGGATTCGATGATGGATTGCAGGGCCGAATCGTGCAGGACGTGCACGCCGAGGTCGGCGATTTCGTGCTGCGCCGGGCCGATGGCTACTGGGCCTATCAGCTGGCGGTGGTGGTCGACGATGGCGCGCAGCGCGTGACCGACGTGGTGCGCGGGGCGGACCTGCTCGATTCCACGCCGCGCCAGATCCTGCTGCAGCAGGCCCTGGGTTTGCCGACACCGCGCTACCTGCATCTGCCACTGCTGCTCGGCCCGGAGGGGCGCAAGCTCTCCAAGTCCGAGGCGGCGCTGCCGGTGGACCCCGCCCAGCCGCTGCCAGCGCTGCGCCGGGCATGGGCGCAGCTGGGCCAGGATCCGGCGATCGGTGCAGGGGCCGATGAGGTGGGCCTGTGGCTTCAGCAGGCGGCCGATGGCTTCGATCCGGCACGATTGCCACCGGGCGACATTCCGCTGCCGCACGCCGTTGGCGAGGGCGCCCCTTTTGCCCGCTGATGTTGCAGAATCCTGTTCCCCCTTGTTCGCCCTGCCTTTCGGAGTAGCTGCTCATGACATCTCGCGTCGCACTGGTCACCGGTGGTACCGGCGGTATCGGTACTGCCATCTGCCAACGCCTGGCCGACCAGGGCCATCGGGTCGCCACCAACTACCGTGACGAGGCCAAAGCCAAGGCCTGGCGCGAGAAGATGTTGGCGCGCGGCTGCGATGTGGCGATATTCCCGGGCGATGTGTCCGACCCCGGCACCGCCGAAAGCATGGTGCAGGCCGTTGAAGCGGCGCTGGGCCCGGTCGAGATCCTGATCAACAACGCCGGCATCACCCGCGATACCACCTTCCACCGCATGCGCGCGGACCAGTGGCACGACGTCATCAACACCAACCTCAATTCGGTGTTCAACGTCACCCGTCCGATCATCGAGGGCATGCGCCGCCGCGGCTGGGGCCGGGTCATCCAGATCAGCTCCATCAATGGCCTGAAGGGCCAGTACGGCCAAGCCAACTACGCTGCCGCCAAAGCCGGCATGCACGGCTTCACCATTTCGCTGGCGCGTGAGAATGCCGGCTTCGGCATCACCGTGAATACGATTTCGCCGGGCTACGTGGCCACCGACATGGTGATGGCCGTGCCGGACGAAGTGCGCGCCAAGATCATCGCCGACATCCCCACCGGCCGCCTCGGCAAGCCGGAGGAAATCGCCTACGCCGTGGCCTTCCTGGTCAACGAGGAAGCCTCGTGGATCACCGGCTCCAATCTGGACATCAACGGCGGCCACCACATGGGGTGGTAAGCGCCGAAATTGCTGCACTCCATGTTGCGCAACATAAATGCGGCCCCTTGCTACCTATGGCGGTTGCATAGGCTGCTGCACTGCGCCATGCTGCGCGCCTACTGTGATGAGTGACTGCTTCATGGCTGCGACCCGCATTATCAAGAAGTACCCGAACCGCCGGCTCTACGACACGGAAATCTCCAGCTACATCACCATAGAGGATGTGCGCCAGCTGATCCTGGACGGTGAGGACTTCGAGGTGCGTGACGCCAAGAGCGGCGATGACCTGACCCGCTCGGTGCTACTGCAGATCATCGCCGACCAGGAGCAGGACGGCGAACCGATGCTGTCTACCCAGCTGCTCAGCCAGCTGATCCGCTTCTATGGCGACTCGCTGCAGGGCTTCATGGGCAACTATCTGGAGCGCAGCATGCAGGTCTTCCTGGACCAGCAGCAGCAGTTCCGCCAGCAGATGGGCAATCTGCTCGGCCAGACCCCCTGGGCGATGATGAACCAGCTGACCGAGCGCAACATGGAGATGTGGCAGGACTTCCAGCGCAACATGGGCACCGGCTTCGGCGGCCGCCCGGGTGGCACTGGAACGGGTACCGGCACGGGTACGGGTACCGGCAAGAAGCCGGAAACGCCGGCACCGGGCGCAGGCAAGACCCGCCGCTAAGCCCCGGCTTGGCGCAACAAAGAAAAGGCGCAGCCCTCGGGCCGCGCCTTTTCTCGTTTCGGGGCCGGGTGAGGTCACTGTCGCCGGCCGACCCTATCGCCCTCCAACCGCGCGCATCAGCGCTTGGGCTTGGCGCAGCCGGTGCAGACGCGCTCCACCTTGTAGCCCTTGGCACGCAGCTTTTCGACCACACCGTCGTTGCCGAGCAGGTGCAACGTGCCCACCACCACCATCGTGCCGCCCTGCCCGGCCTGCAGATGCTGCTGCAGCTTGGGCACCCAGGCGTCGTTGCGGTCGGTGTTGATGCGCTTGTACAGCTGCGGGTACTGGCCGCGCATCTCGGTGGCCATCGAGGTCCACAGCAGTTTGTCGTCGCCACGGCGCCAGGCATCATGCAGCTTGCGCCCCATCTCGTCGCCCTTGCCGGCCTGTTCCAGCGCTTCGGCCACCATCTGCTGCTGCTCCTTGGCGGTCATTCCCGACAGCACCGCGATCTGGGTGTCGATGTCTTCCAGACCGGCGGTGGCCTTGCCTGCGCTCGCGGCGCGGGTCATGAAATGTCGATCCAGGCCGAGCGCGGGGTCCAGCCCCATTTTGGTGAACTGACTCAGGGTGATGGTCAGGCCGACGAACCACGGTTTCATGCCCTGCAGCTGGGCCAGCGGCAGTTTGTTCTCCTGCGCATAGGCCTGCAGCTTGGTCCAGGTTGCGGCGTCCAGGTCGCGCTTCAGCTCCGAGCCATCGGTGCGCATCGCGGCCTGCACCATTTTCTGCGCCAGCTGCGGCGATTCCATGTCCTGCGGCGACAGTTCGAACACCACCCGCTGGGAGGCCGTGAACGCCTGATCGATGTCCGGCGAGAGCGGGTAATCGCTCGGCTGCAGCAGATGGAACGAACCCAGCAGGTACAGGCGGCTGTCGCCCGGGCCGGTCACCTTCCACAGCAGCGGGACCGGCGGGGAAGCTTTCGTCGCTGCCGGCGCGCTCGGCGCCACGGGGCGCGCTTCAGCCCCGCCCGTACCGACCAACAGGCTCGCAGTGATCAGCAACGGGGATACGACACGCGACAACATCGAGATCATCAAGCCTCTCCTTCAGGGGCGTGGTACGCCTGCTCACCTGCGTCCACACGCAGGTCCAGGCGGTTTTCAGGGGGTGTCAGTGGACACGTCGCGAACGGCGTGAACGCGCACGGCGGGTTGTAGGCGTGATTGAAATCGATCACCACCCGGCCCTGCGCGTCGGGCGCGGGCAGATCCAGATAGCGGCCGGCCGGATAGCTGCCGTGGCCACTGGTGCGATCGCCAAAGATCACGAACAGCTCGCGGCCAGGCTCGCCGATCGCCTCCAGCCGCCAGGTGCGGCCGTCGCGCTCGAATTCCAGCGTGCCGGCATTGGGCATGTTCGTGGTCAGCCCGGTGATGTCCGCGATCGGCAGCGTCTTGCCGGCTGGATGTGGCACGAAGCGCGCGGTGATGCGCCAGGACGGGCCACCCGGCCAGTACGTCAGGCCGGTGAAGTTCGTCCGCGAGGGGGCATCGGCGTGCTTGACCCGCAGCGCGAAGCGCTCACCGCGATGGATCAGGCTGAGCCGGCCCTTGTCGTCATCGAAGGCGATGACGGTCGGCGCTGGATCGCGATCGCTGAAGAAGCGGATGCGGCCGGTGACCGGCTTGCCCTCCACGCGCATCGGCACGCCGCGCTCCGGCGTGAACCAGACGGTGCTGCCCTCGCGCGCGACCATGCCGAGCTTGTCCGGGCCGACCGCCAGGCGGATGCCGCTGCCCGGCCCACGCCCGATGTAGTGCGCCTTGTATTCCAGCCAGTGCAGACCGACCAGACTGGTCCAGCCATCGGCGGCGTGCAGCGCTTCGTAGCGCTGTTGGCGCCACTGCTGCTGTTCGGCCTCGAAGGCCGGATCGATCGCCACCTTCGCCGGTGCTGCCTCGTTCTTTTCGCCACACCCCGAGATGCTCACTGCCAGCAGCAACGCAGTCGCCCACACTCCCCAGTGCTTCCCCATGACCTTCCTCTCAGCGTCCACGCAGGAACCAGCGGTCGATTTCCGCCAGCGAAAAACGGGCCCAGGTCGGTCGGCCGTGATTGCACTGACCCGAGCGTTCGGTGATTTCCATGTCGCGCAGCAGGCCGTTCATTTCCGGCACGGTCAGGCGCCGGTTGGCGCGCACCGCGCCGTGGCAGGCCATGGTGGACAGCAGTTCGTCGCGGGCACTGGCAATGCGTCGGCTCTGCCCATGCTCGCGCAGGTCGGTGAGCACGTCGCGCAGCAACGCTTCGGGTTCGGCATTGGCCAGCAACGCCGGAATGCTGCGTACGTGCAGTGAACCGGGGCCGGCGCGGGTGATCTCAAAGCCCAGCGAGGTCAAGGTTTCGGCCTCGCGCTCGGCGGTATCGGCATCGCGTTCGCCCACCGCCAGGGTGATCGGCACCAGCAGCGGCTGCGCATGCAGGCCCATGCCATCGTGCGCGGTTTTCAGGCGTTCGTAGCCGATGCGTTCGTGCGCAGCGTGCATGTCCACCACAATCAGGCCTTCGGCGTTTTCGGCCAGGATGTAGATGCCATGCAACTGGGCAATCGCATAACCCAGCGGCGGCACGCCACTGTCGGCTGCGGTCACCGGCAGGCCGTTTTCGGTCGGCATCGGCGGCAGGCTGCTGGCCGCTGCGGTACCGCCCGGCGCGCCATACAGCGCTGCATAGGCGGACGGCGCATCAGCCACGCGTAGCCCCAACGGTGATTGCTGCGGGCGCCAGTCGCCGCCCATGCCACCGCCAGCGCCGTTGCCTGCGAGTGCATAGCCGGTACTGCCCGACGACGGCAGCCCGTAAGCGGGGGCCGCCGTGGCGGCACTCTCGGTGGCATGCACCTGGGGGCCGGCCGCGGTCATGCCGGCACGGGTTTCGGCCAGCGCTTCCTTGAGCGTGCGGTAGACGAAATCGTGGATCAGGCGCGAGTCGCGGAAGCGCACTTCATGCTTGGCCGGGTGCACGTTGACGTCCACGCGGGTCGGGTCGAGTTCCAGGAACAGCACATACGCCGGCTGACGGCCATGGAACAGCACGTCGCCGTAGGCCATTTTCACCGCATGGGCGACACTGCGGTCGCGCACCGAACGGCCGTTGACGTACAGGTACTGCTGATCGGTGCTGGCCCGCGAATAGTGCGGCTGCGCGATCCAGCCGTGCAGGCGCAGGCCGGCCCCACTGTGGTCCACCCGCAGCGCCTGGTTGGCGAAGTCTTCGCCCAGTGTTTCGCCCAGGCGCGCATCCGAGTACAGGTCGCCGGGCTTGTAGCGGCGCGAGGGCTTGCCGTTGTGCGACACGCGCAGCTCCACATCCGGGCGCGCCAGCGCGAGCGAGCGCAGCCACTCTTCGATATGGCCCAGCTCGGTGCGCTCGGCGCGCAGGAACTTGCGGCGCGCCGGCACGTTGTAGAACAGCTCGCGCACTTCCACCGTGGTGCCGGGCGCATGCGCGCGGGGGGTCACTTCGCCGAGCCGGCCGCCCTCGATCTGCAGGGCCGAACCGTGCTCGTCGATGGCGCGGCGCGAGCTCAGGGTGAAGCGGCTGACCGAGGCGATCGAGGGCAGCGCTTCGCCGCGGAAGCCGAGCGTCGCCACCGACTCCAGATCATCCAGGCTGGCGATCTTGCTGGTGGCGTGGCGCGACACCGCCAGCGGCAGCTCTTCCGGTGCGATGCCACCGCCGTCGTCGCGGATGCGGATCAACCGCACGCCGCCCTCTTCCAGGTCGATGTCGACGCGGGTGGCGCCGGCATCCAGCGCGTTTTCGACCAGTTCCTTGACCACGGACGCAGGGCGTTCGACCACTTCGCCGGCGGCGATCTGGTTGATCAGGATTTCAGGGAGTTGGCGGATGCTCATGCGCACCTCCGGGCAAGGGAGATGGCAGGCGTGGCAGCGGTGGGAGTTCGGGAAACGGACGTCATCCCGTGATGATAGCGTGCGCCGGGCAGTGCAGCCCGGAGGGGTTACTTGCTGCCGCCCGCCACGGTGCTGGCGGCATCGATTTCAGCCTGGGCGCGCGCGGCGTACAGGGTGCCCGGCGGCGGCTGACGGCTGAAGAAGGTATGCACACCGTCCAGCACTGCGCCGGCGATCTGGCGCTGGTAGGCCGGATCGATCAGGCGGCGCTCTTCATCGGGGTTGGAGATGAAGGCGGTTTCGACCAGCATCGCCGGCATGTCCGAGGTGCGCAGCACCGCGAAGTTCGCACGCTCGATGTTGGGCTTGTGGTTCTTGCCGATCCGCTTCAGGCCGCCCAGCACATGCCCGGCTGCGTCTTCGGAGGCCTTCATGTAACCGCTCTGGGCCAGATCCAGCAGCACGTTGGCCAGGGTGCCTTCGGTCTGCTGCAGGCGTACGCCACCGACCAGATCGGCGGCGTTTTCCTTGTCGGCCAGCCAGCGCGCACGCTGCGAGGAGGCGCCCTTGGTGGAGAGCACGTACACCGACGAGCCGGTTGCTGCCCGGTTCTCGGCGGCATCGGCGTGGATCGAGATGAACATGTCGGCCTTGGCCGCACGCGCCTTCTGCGCGCGCATCGGCAGCGGGATGAACACGTCGCTGTCGCGGGTCAGGTAGGCCTTCAGCCCGGGCGTCGCGTTGACCTGGCGGGCCAGTTCGCGTGCCACTGCCAGGGTGATGTCTTTTTCGCGCTTGCCGGTCGGGCCGACGGCGCCGGGATCCTGGCCGCCATGGCCGGGATCGATCGCGATCACCAGTGGACGCATGCCGGCGCGCATCTTCACGCGCGAAGCGTCGCTGGGCATGGCCGGACGCGGGTTGTCCTGCAGCGCCGGGGTCGGCGCGGGCGTCGGAACCGGCGCACTGGCCACGACCGCCGTGGTCGACTGGCCGGCCAGGATCGCGGCCGGCGACGCGCTGTTGCTGGCCGCGTTGGCGGTCCCTGCCGCAGCGACGTTGACAGTGGTGGCCGTCGCGGCAGCCGGGCCCGGCGCCGAGGTGGCGACCGTGGCGCTGGCCTGCTGGCGTACCGACGCGGTCAGCAAAGCGGTGGCGCGCGCGGCATCGCTGCGTGCCTGTGCAGTCTGGGCGGCGGTCGGTGCGGGGGTCTGTGCCGGCGCGGCGGCCGGCGTCGAAGCCGCTGGCGTGGGCAAAGGCGTTGCGGCCGGGGTGGGCGCGGGCGCACTGGCAACGGTGGTCGCGGCCGGCGCATCGCCCGGCCACTCGATCACCAAGCGCGACTCATCGCCCTGCTTGATCATCTGCGGGCGGAACGGGGCGACCGATTCGGCCAGATCGAACACCACGCGGAACGTGCCTGGCACCGGCTGCCCGGTGCGGACAGCGGTGACCACGCCCTTGGGCGCAGGCAGTTTGAGGTTGCGGATCGCGCTGGAGTCCGGGAAATCCACCACCAGGCGGTTCGGACCGGCCAGGGACAGGGTCTTGTAGCCCCCGCTGCCGGCCAGCGAAATCTCCGCACGGGTCCCGGTCGCACCGGTCTCCACGGCCACCTGGCGGACTTCGCCCGCCCACGACAGCGCGCTCGCCAGACAGAGTCCGACGGCAGTGCAGAGGGCGGCGAGTGATTTCCCCATTGGCATGGGTCTGGATTCAATCACCGCGCTGAATGAAATGCAACTCCTTTTCCCTTAATAATCCGTAACCTGCCGGTGTTTCCTAGTGTCAGCCGACAGAAAGGGCCTGCAAGTCACCCCCTTGGGGCAGCCGAGCGAGCCATTCACGACCGGCCGGACTGGTGGCGGTGAGCCGGGCGCGGCGCCCCTGGCCCTGGATATCCAGGGCCACTTCGAGGTCCGTCGGCGGCAATGCACCAGCACCGCGCTCGGGCCATTCGACCAGCCACAGCGAGGCGCTGCCTTCGTCCAGCCCGAGGAAATCCAGCTCCTGTGCGTTGCCGATCCGGTACAGATCCAGGTGCCAGGCCTCGTGGCCGTCGGCCAGCGGGTAGCGCTCCACCAGGGTGTAGGTCGGGCTGCGGATCGCCCCCTGCACGCCCAGTGCGCGCAGCAGTGCGCGGGCCAGGGTGGATTTGCCTGCGCCCAGGTCGCCCTGCAGCTGCATCACCGCCTGTGGCGGCCGGGTCGCGGCCAGCCATTGCCCAAGCAGGTCGGTGTCTTCGGTCTGCGCGAGGAAAAACTCGATCATGTTCAAACGTCCGGATTGACCAGTCGGCGCAGCGGCGCCAGCAGATCGGTGGGAAGCAGGCCCCGCTGGCCGTCACTGGCGGCGGCATCGCCGGCCAGGCTGTGCAGCAATGCGCCGGTGCTGGCGGCATCGAAGGCGCCCAGCCCCTGCGCGCGCAGGGCGGCAATGATGCCGGTGAGCAGGTCGCCCATGCCACCCACGGCCATGCCGGGATTGCCGGCGGCCATCACCCGCGGCAGCGCATCGGGCGCGGCGACCACGGTGCCGGCGCCCTTGAGCACCACCACCGCGTGGTAACGCTCGGCCAACGCTTTGGCCGCGGTGAAGCGGTCGGCCTGCACCTGCGCGGTGCTCAGCCCGAGCAGGCGCGCGGCCTCGCCCGGGTGCGGGGTCAGGATCGCGTCATGCAGCGGCTGCGGCGCCTTGGCCAGCAGGTTCAGGGCGTCGGCATCGACCACCAGCGGCTTGCCGCTGGCCAACACCTGGCGCCAGAGTTCGTGCGCCCAGTCGTCCTGGCCCAGGCCAGGCCCGATCGCGATCACACCGGCACGCGGCAGCAGGGCCTGCAGTTCCTGCGCATCCTGAACGGCATGCACCATCGCTTCGGGCAGGCGCGCCAGCAGCGGGGCGACATGCGGTGACTGGGTCGCCACACTGACCAGCCCTGCGCCCGCGCGCAACGCCGATTCACTGGCCAGCATCACCGCACCGCCGCTGCCGAGGTTGCCGCCCACGCACAGCACGTGGCCGGATTCGCCCTTGTGGGTGTTGGCGCGGCGCGCCGGCAGCTGCGCGCGCAGGCGCGGTTGCTGCCAGCACTCGGCGCTGTGCTGCACGCCTTCGCCAGCGTCTGCAGGCAGCGCCAGCGCGGCCAGGCGGCGACCGCCGACATGCTCCAGCGCTGCGCCGGTATACAGCCCCTGGTGGCGCACGATGAACTGCAGGGTGACCGTGGCCCGGACGGCAACACCCGGCACGTGACCGCTGCGCGCATCCACGCCGCTGGGCACGTCCAGCGACAGCACCGGCACGCCAGCGCCGTTGATGGCCCTGATCAGATCCACCGCAGCACCGGCCGGCGCGCGGTTCAGGCCGATGCCGAACAGCGCGTCCACCAGCAGGTCGATCGGCGGGAGAAGGCCATCGAAGCGCGCCACCGCACCGCCGGTGGCGATGAACGCCTGCTCGGCCTGCTGCGCCAACGTCGTGGCCGGCGCATCGGTGTCCAGCCGCAGCACCGTCACCGGGCGGCCGGCGTCACGGGCCAGACGGGCCAGCACGTAGCCATCGCCGCCGTTGTTGCCGGCCCCCACCACCACACCGATGCGCTGCGCCTGCGGCCAGCGCTCCAGCAGGCAGTGCCAGGCGGCCTGGCCGGCCTGTTCCATCAGCGAGGCACCCCCATCGCCCAGCAAGGCACTGGCCTGCGCATCCAGGCGGCGCGCAGCGGCGATATCGAACAGTTCAGCAAGCTCGGGCATGCCGGGATTCTATACTTGTCGCCCAGGCGCAGCCTTGCCGCGCCCTCCCCAGGCTCCGTTTCCGCCCAGGCCATGTCCGCCGTTCCCCTGCCCGCCCCCGTCCATCTGGCCCGTGCCGCCGAACGCATCCGTGCGATCGCGGGCGTGCACGGCTTCCAGCGCTGCGGGGTGTCCGGCATCGATCTGCGCGAAGACGAGGCACACCTGGCCGATTGGCTGGGCAAGGGCCTGTACGGCACGATGGAATGGATGGCGCGCCACGGCACGCTGCGCGCCCGGCCGGATGAACTGCTGCCGGGCACGGTGCGGGTGATCTCGGTCGGCATGGATTACGGCCACAAGGACGACGCTGAAGCCTGGGCCACCCTGCACGATGGTGACCGCGCCTACGTGGCGCGCTACGCGCTGGGCCGCGATTACCACAAGCTGATGCGCAACCGGCTGCAGAAGTTCGCCGACAGCATCGCCGCCGAGATCGGGCCGTTCGGCTACCGCGTGTTCGTTGATTCGGCCCCGGTGCTGGAGCGCGCGCTCGCCCGCAACGCCGGACTGGGCTGGATCGGCAAGCACACCTGCCTGATCGACAAGCAGGGCGGCTCGTGGTTCTTCATCGGCGAGATCTACGTCGACGTGCCGCTGCCGGTGGATACGCCGGCCACCGCACACTGCGGCACCTGCACGCGCTGCATCGATGTCTGCCCGACCCAGGCGATCATCGCGCCGCACCGCCTGGATGCACGCCGCTGCATCTCCTATCTCACCATCGAACACGACGGCGCGATTCCCGAGGAGATGCGCACGGCGATGGGCAACCGCATCTACGGCTGCGACGATTGCCAGCTGGTCTGCCCCTGGAACAAATTCGCCAAGCGCACCGACGAGCCGGATTTCCGGGCGCGCAACGCGCTGGACACCGCCTCGCTCGCCCAGCTGTTCGCCTGGGAAGAAGACGAGTTCCTGCGCCGTACCGAAGGCAGCCCGATCCGCCGCAGCGGGCATGAACGCTGGCTGCGCAACATCGCCGTGGCGCTGGGCAATGCCCCCACCCACGCCGAGACACTGGCCGCGCTGCACGCACGACGCGAGCATCCTTCAGCGATCGTGCGCGAGCATGTGGCCTGGGCACTGCAGCAGCACGAAGGCCGCACCGCCGCGGGATGAAGCATCGCCGCCGACGTGCGACCATGGCCCCCCGTTCGTACCGTTTGGCCTGATCCCTCCATGGACCGCAGCGCGCAGATTCTCACGCCCAGCCAGCTCAACATCCTGGCCCGCGACCTGCTGGAAGGCGCGTTTCCGCAGATCTGGGTGGAAGCCGAACTGGGCAGCGTGACGCGCCCGGCCTCGGGCCATTTATATTTCACGCTGAAGGACGCGCGCTCGCAGATCCGCGCGGCATTGTTCAAGCCCAAGAGCCAGTGGCTGAAGTTCGTGCCACGCGAAGGCATGCGCGTGCTCGCCCGTGGCCGGTTGACGCTGTACGAAGCACGCGGCGAGTACCAGATGGTGCTCGACCACATGGAAGAAGCCGGCGAAGGCGCCCTGCGCCGCGCCTTCGAACAGCTCAAGGCGCGGCTGGAGGCCGAGGGCCTGTTCGCGCCGGAGCGCAAACGACCGCTGCCGGCGCATGTGCGTCGTCTGGCGGTGATCACCTCGCCCACCGGCGCGGCGGTGCGCGACGTGCTCAGCGTGCTGGAACGGCGTTTCCCGATGCTCGAGGTCGATCTGCTGCCCAGCCTGGTGCAGGGCGACAGCGCTGCCGCGCAGATCACCTCGCTGCTGCATGCCGCCGATGCCAGCGGCCGCTATGACGTGATCCTGCTGACCCGCGGTGGCGGCTCGATGGAGGATCTCTGGGCCTTCAACGATGAGCAGCTGACCCGCGCGATCGCGGCCAGCCAGACCCCGGTGGTGTCTGCCGTGGGTCACGAAACCGACTTCAGCCTGGCCGACTTCGCCGCCGACCTGCGCGCGCCGACGCCGTCGGTCGCGGCCGAACTGCTGGTGCCTGATCAGCGTGACCTGCTGCTGCGTGTGCGTCGCCTCGATGCGCGTCTGGCGCAGCTGCAGCGGCACAGCCTGGGGCAAGCCATGCAGCGCGCGGACCGCGCCCTGCTCCGCCTCAACGCGCAGAGCCCGCAGTCTCGCCTGCAGCTGCTTCAGCGCCGCCAGCAGGACGTCGCGCGCCGCCTGCATGCAGCGTGGTCCACACAGCATCAAGGCCGCCTGGCCCAGCTGCGCCACGCAGCGGCCGTGCTGCGCAGCGGTCATCCGCAGCGCCGGCTGGATGCCCTGCGGGAGCGCCTGCAACGCCTGCAACCGCGTGCGGACAGTGCGATCGGTCGCCAGCTGCAGCGCGACGCCCTGCGCCTGCGGGCCCTCGCCCGCTCGATGGAAGCGGTCAGCCCGCTGGCCACCGTCGCGCGTGGTTACGCGATCCTGACCCGCGAGGACGATGGCAGCCTGGTGCGTTCACCGTTGCAGGTGCGCCCGGGCGACACGCTCAAGGCGCGCGTGCAGGATGGCGTGATCGATGTAACGGTCAACGAACCGGTGCGCTGATCCGGCGCACCGATCCGGCGCGCCCACGCCGCTGCGCGGTTCGCCTTCAACGCCCCGCGCTTTCGCAGAATTTCTGCCGGTATTCCATCGCCTTGGGCATCAACGCCTGCAGGTTCTGGATGCGCGTGCCCGGGTTGGGGTGGGTGGACGCGAATTCCGAGGTCGATTGCCCACCACTGGCCTGCCCCATCCGCTCCCACAGCGGAATCGCTTCCTGCGGATCGAAGCAGGCCGCCGCGGCCAGCATCAGGCCCACTTCATCGGCCTGAGTTTCATGGCTGCGCGCATACGGCAGCAGGTAGCCGTAGCCCATCGCCGACATCATCATCTGCTGTTGCTGCGGGTCCATGCCGCTGGCGGCACCGACCATCTGCCCGATCTGCGTCATCTTCTGCTGGGCCATGCGCTGTGCGCCATGGCGCAGCAAGGCGTGCGCGATTTCATGGCCCATCACCACCGCCATCGCATCCACCGTACGCGCCACCGGGATCAACCCGGTGTAGACCGCCATCTTGCCGCCCGGCAGGCAGAACGCATTGGCCTGCTCGGAGGGGATCACGTTGACTTCCCATTCGAAATCCCGCGCGAAATGGGCTGGCTTCAGGCCATGCTCTTCGGCGAGCGCGGTTTCCACCACGTCCACCTTGGCGATCAGGCGCTGGGCGATCGCCTGGATCTCGCGCGACTGCGGCGCACTGGGATCCAGCGGCCGCTCCTGCGCCAGGATCTCCTGGTAGGCCTGCAGGCCCAGCGCCTTTTCCTGGGTCGCATCGAGCGAGCTGTCGATCAGCACGCTCTCGCCGGTATACGGATCCACCGCACGGTTGGAGAACCAATAGAACGCGGCATAGCCGGCGAACGCCAGCAGCACCCACCAGCGGATGTTGCCGAACAGGCCCGGCCGCCGGGCGCGGCCCTGCTGCTGACCGCCGAATGGATCGTTGCGCATGCGCGTGGTTCCTGAGATGGCCGCGGCACCCTGCCCGACACTGTGCCAATCCTAGAACGCGCGCCGGGGGGCCGGGTGAAATCCCGTCACCTCTCGGCCCAGAGAATCAGATGCCGCGCACCAGCCGGAAGCCGATCCGTGCGCTGGTGGTGTCCGAATCCTGCGATTGCCGCCAGGCCGCGCGGGTCTGTGCCGGCGCATTGGCCCAGTTGCCACCGCGGATCACGCGCTGCCGGCAGCCCGGGTTGAACCACGCGACGCCATCGGACGGCGCACGCCGGTAGCTGGCATGCCAGCAGTCGGCCACCCATTCGCTCAGGTTGCCGGCAATGTCGTGCAGGCCCCACGGGTTGGGATCGAAGCTGGCCACCGGCGCCGGCCCCCAATACCCGTCGCCGTAGCCGACGAAGGCGTTGTACCAGTGCCGTCCGGAGGGCGAGACATCCTCGGCCCCGGTGAAGTTGCCGGCGCGCGCGGGCGGTGTGCCCGCATCGCCCCACGGGTACCGGCCGCTGCTGCCCGCACGCAGCGCGTATTCGAATTCGGCCTCGCTGGGCAGCCGGTACGAGCGCCCGGTCTGCTCGGACAGCCAGGTCGCGTAATTCTCGGCATCGCGCACACTGACGTGCATCACCGGCAGGTTGGCGATCGCCTCGGCCCCGTTGTAATCGGACTGCCAGTCCACCCCGCTGCGCCGGACGAAGTTGCCGCTGCGCTCGTCATACACGATTGAATGACCGCGCCGCGTGGCCCGTGGGCGGGTCTTGGTGGCCTGCACGTAACGGCGGAAATCGGCGACCGTCACTTCGGTGATCGACATCGCGAAACCGCGCTCGAAGCGCACGTAGTGCGCGGGCTTCTCGGCATCGGTCGCGCCGAGCTCGTTCTCGGCCGCGCCCATCTGGAAGCCGCCGTGCGGCACCACGATCATCTGCGGCCCGCGGCCGCCATCGCGCAGTGCATCGCTGAACACCTGCCGCGGCCGGAAGCTGCCGTAATGGGTGACCAGTTCGATGCGCTCGCGCAGCTGCCCCACGACAGGATCACCGGGCAGCGCGATGCGCAGGGCATCTTCCAGCTTCTGCCGGGCCGGCTTGAGTCCCTGCGGCGTGGCCAGATCGCGCAAGCCCTCGTTACGCAGCCGCGCCAGGGTGTCCGAGCGGATCTTCTCGATACGTTCGAAGGCATCGGCAATGGTGATGGAGGAGTCCCGGACCTTGGCCGCTTCGGCCAGCCAGGTACCGGCCGTCGCGAAGTCGGCCGCCAGCGCCGCCGTCTCGGCACGCCGGATCAGCGCGCTCTCGGCCGCTGCCAGCCCTTGCCGGGCGCGGGGGTTGTCCGCGTCCAGTGCGAGTGCTTCACGGAAATTGGGAATGGCGCCATCGCCGTCTTCGCCGATGCGGTCCGCGCGCAGATCGTCTTCGCCGGCGCGGTTGTAGGCCACCACGCGCTGGGCAATTTCCACCCGCGACTGCAGCTCGCGCACCTTGGGATCGTCCGGCGCCAGGGTCAGCAGTACCAAGGCCATCTCGCTGGCCTGGGCCAAGGCCTCGCGCTGCTTGAGCGGCCGCTGCAACAAGGCGGACGCCTCCTGCAGCAGGCGTTGCCGCGCGCGCTTCAGCCCGGCCTCGGCCAGGCGGTCTTTGGTATCGTGCTGCAGCAGTGCAAGCCAGATCGGGATCGCGTCCTCGGCGGTGCGGTACAGCCGGTCTTCCTCGAAGGCGCGTGCGGCGTCGCGGCGAGCCTGGACAACGTCGTCGTCAACGAGGGTGACGGCAGGTGGCTGCCAGCGCTCCACCGTCTCGGCAGCGTCCTCGCCTCCGATGGTGACCTGCGCCACCGGCGCGCTCGCTTTTGCCGGTGCGGCAGCCGGCTTGGCGGCCGGCGCTGCCGACGGAGCCGGCGCGGGCGCGGGAGAACATGCGGCCAGCATGCCCAACAGAGCAGTGAACAGCAGCGGCAATGGGCCTGACGGTCGCAAATGGGGGTCCTTGGGGCGTGTCATCGTCTTGCTGGTGCCCACGCCACGTCGCAAGCCGCCGCCCGGGGCGCGATGGCGATCCAGGGGGCATGCCGCAGGCGCAGGCAGGGGATCATCATAATCGCCACCGTCGCGGGGGGCGACCGTCCCCGGCCCGGCCGTTCATCACCGCACGGCAGGATGCCGGCCGTGGCGTGGCGTGGCGTGGCGTTAGGCTATCCTCCCCGACCTGAGCACCCCTTTGCAGTACATGGAATCCCACGTGGCTTACTGGATCAAAACCCCGGCGGAACTGGACGAGCGCTACCGCCAGCGCCCCACCCGCATCGGCCTGGACACCGAGTTCATCCGCGAACGCACCTACTGGCCGCAGCTGGCGCTGGTGCAGATGGCCGTCGGCGATGAAATCCTGCTGATCGACCCGCTGATCCCCGGCATGAACGAGGCCCTGGCCCCGTGGCTGGCCGACACCTCCATCCTCAAGATCATGCACAGCGCCAGCGAAGACCTGGTTACCTTCAAGGTCGCCTGCGGCGTGCTGCCGCGCCCGCTGTTCGATACCCAGATCGGTGCGTCGCTGGCCGGCATCGGCGGCGGCATGGGTTACCAGAAACTGGTCACGGCAGTCACCGGCGTCACCTTGGCCAAGGGCGAAACCCGCTCGGACTGGATGCGCCGCCCACTCTCGGAGGCGCAGCTGGAGTACGCCGCCGACGACGTGGAGTACCTGTTCCAGATCCACGACACCATCGAGGCACGCCTGGAGGAACTGGGCCGCCGCCAGTGGCTGCAGGACGATGCCGAGCGCCTGCTCGCCAGTGTCGAACACGATGAAGAGCGTTGGCCGCACGTGGCGATGCGCTCGGCGCAGTTCATGGATACCCCCGCGCAACTGCGTCTGCTGCGGCTGCTGCGCTGGCGCGACGTCCAGGCCCGCGCCAGCGACAAGCCGCGCAGCTGGGTGCTCGACAACGAACTGGCTGCGGTGCTCGCACGTACCCCGCCGGCCGATGTGGATGCGCTGTCCAAGCTGATGGAGGGCTTCCCGAAGGCCCCACGCAAGCTGGCCGCCCAGGTGTGGCAGGCGCTGATCACCCCGCTCGCCGACGAAGCCGAGGCACCGCTGGCGCTGCCGGCCAACGATGCCAACAAACAAGCCCTCAAGCGGCTGCAGGATGCCGTCAGCGCGCGCAGCGCCGAACTCGGTCTGCCCGATGGCGTGCTCGCCTCGCGCAAGCATCTGGAAAGCTACCTGGAAAGCCGCCAGTGGCCGACGGCGTTGGCCGGCTGGCGCCAAGCGCAGCTCGAACCGATCCTCTCGGCGCTGTTGCCGCCGACTGCATGAGCCTCACGCATCGGTGCGGATCTGACCGCACCGATGCGCCGCTCGCGTCACCTTGCGAGTGCACTGACGACGGACCACTGCCGTCGAATCCTGAACGAAGCGCACACCGTCCCTGACATGTCGTCATCGGCATGACCGCAGACACATACGCACGTTCAAACCGCATGCAAGAGTGAATCGCACGCAACGCTCCGCGCCTGCAACAGGCCCGGTCCGGACACGGCATCCCGCAGGACCGCGCCGTCGGCGCAGGTTCTGCCCACGCGGCTGCGCAAAGGACTCCCATGCATCTGATCGCGACTCGAAGGAACGCCCCCTCCCCTCGCCGCACCCCGCGCCGCCTGCAGCGCTGGCTCGGCGCGACCCTGCTGCTGGCGGCCACTACGGCCAGCGCTGCCGATGATCTGAACGAACGGCTCGCACAGGCCCTGCAGGGCACCGCCACGCCTGCGATTGGCGTGCTGGTCATCCGCGATGGCAAGATCGCCGAACATGCCGCGCATGGCGTCCGTCGCAATGATGCGACGACACCGGTCACCACGGACGATCAATGGATGATCGGCTCCACCGGCAAGCCGATCACGGTGGCGATGATCGCGCGGCTCGTTGAACAGGGTGTGCTGCGCTGGGATGCGCCGCTGTCGACCTTGTTGCCCGACCTTACCGCACAGATGCAGCCGGCCTACCGCAGCGTCACCCTGGTGCAGTTGCTCTCGCACCGCGCCGGCCTGCCGGAAAACCTCACCGACGCCGCCGCACTGGATGCGTTCTTCGTTGATACGCGGGCCCTGCCTGTGCAGCGCGAGGCTTACGTCAAGGCAGCCCTGGCCGAAGCGCCGGTGCATCCGCCCGGCACCGAATTCGCCTACAGCAACAGCGGCTTCCTGATCGCGGCGGTGATCGCCGAACGTGCCACCGGCAAGGACGTGGAAACGCTGATGCAGCGCGAAGTGTTCCAGCCGCTGGGCATGACCGGTGCCGGGTTCGGCCCGCCCCCGGCGGGGCCCCCGCTGGGCCATCGCGCCGGCAAGCCGGTGACCACCGCACCGCAGAAGGCCGATGACGGGGTGCCACCGATCTACACCGCCGCCGGCAATCTGCACATGCGCCTGCAGGATCTGGCGCTGTTCGCCATCGATCAGCTGGCCGGCAGCCAGGGCAAGGGCACGCTGCTGACGCCGGCCTCGTACGCGCTGATGCAGACCGCGCAGCCGGGCAGCGGATCCGGGCTGGACTGGGGCGTGCAGCCCTCGATTGCCGGCCGTCAGGGCCCGGTGCTGGTGCACGGCGGTTCGGACGGTAACTGGCTGGCCTGGGTGGTGCTGTTCCCCGGCCAGAACAACGGCGTGATCGCCATCGCCAATGCCGCCGAAGACATGGGCGCCGACCAGGCCACCATGGGCGTGCTGGGCGGATTGTTCGCCGAGCTGGCGCCGGCTGCAGCCGGGGCGCCCGCCAAGTAACAGAAACGACAACGCCCCCC
>NZ_JBHFHW010000030.1:22320-35358 GCF_057333975.1 Stenotrophomonas sp. AGC87 | reverse complement strand
CCGCAGATGCGGGGCGTTGTCGAGACACGCATCATGCTCACCGGTGCCCTGCGGCACCGGCGATCGCGCGTCTTACCAGTTCATGTTGAGCGAAACGCCCACGGTGCGCGGTTCGTTGTAGACCGCGGCCATGTAGTTCTCGATCACACCCTTGAGGTTCTTCTCATTGGTGATGTTGCGCGCGAACAGCGCCACTTCCCAGGCACCGTAGTTGGCGGAGTAACCCAGCTTCAGGCCGCCTTCGAAGCTGCCCTTGGAGTTGAACTCGGCCGAGTCATACAGCACGAAGCTGGTGTAGCCCTGCTTGTTCCAGTCGGTGGACACGAAGAACACATCGCTGTCATTGACCGGCATGTCGTAACGCGCCGCCAGGTTGATGTTGTACTTCGGTGCGTTCGGCAACGGGTTGCCGTTGATCTGTGCAAACGTGTTGGCACCGACCTTGATGGTCGGGTCATTCACGGTGCAGACCACGGCGCCGTTCAGCGCGCAGACCTGCGCGTACACGCGGTCGTCCTGGATCTTGCTGTGCAGCAGGCTGACACCGGCGCTCAGGGCCAGGTTCGGGATCGGGCGCAGCTCCATGTCCGCTTCCAGACCGTAAGCCTTGGCCTTGTCGGCGTTGAACAGCACGCCGTTGCCATCCGAATCGTTGCCGTTGAGCTGGATGTCGTTGACCACGTAGGTGAACGCGGCGGCGTTCACGCGCAGGCGGTTGTCCCACAGGCTGCTCTTGATGCCGGCTTCCCAGGACAGGATGGTTTCCGAGTTCGCCGTGGTGAAATCGGCATTGAACACGGCCGAACGGCCCTGGATGGTCGGGCCGCGGAAGCCGCGGGCCACGCGCGCATACACGCTCAGCTGCGGGTTGAACGCATACATCGCGCTCAGGTCCCAGCTCGGCGTGGTGTCGGACATTTCCACGTAGGTGCGGCCCTTGTAGGTCACGGCACCGGCGGCGGTATCGGCGGTCTTGAGCAGACGGGTCTTCTTCTCGTCCTTGGTCTGGCGCAGGCCGGCGGTCAGGGTGAACTTGTCGGTCACGTCATAGCTGACCTGGCCGAAACCAGCCCAGGAGGTGTTGACGTTGCGCAGGCGCACCCAGTTTTTCGGGTTGCGGGCATTGCCCTGCAGGAACCAGGCGCGCTGGTAGAAATCGGTGGTGTCGCGGCCGTCGAAGTAGAACGCGCCGACCTGCCACTTCAGCCGGTTGTCATCGGCATTGGCCAGGCGGAATTCCTGGGTCCACTGGTCCAGATCGCGGATCTGGCCCATCGACTGGCCGTAGCCGTTCGGCACGCCATTGACCGGATAGTTCACCGCGGCGCCGCCATCGGTGTCACCGCGGCTGTAGCCGGAGGTGGTTTCGTAGGCAGTGATCGAGGTCAGCGAGACGTTGCCGAAATCGTAGATCGCCTTCACCGAGCCGCCGTAGGTCTTGTAGGCCTGCGGGTTGTTGTCGGCTTCGTCGTAGGCGACCTTGTCGCGCGGCACGTCGGTCTTGTTGGAGCCCTTGGTCAGCGCGCTGCGCAGGAACAGGGTCGAGGTGCCGTCGTAATCGCGTGCGTGGGCCGAGGCCAGCAGCGAGAAGTTGTCGCTCGGCTGCAGCAGCAGCTGCGCGCGCACGTTGCGGTCGTCGAAGCCGCCCATCGCGTTCTTCTTCGGCGAGACCGTGCCATCGGCGCTCGGGCCGCTGTAGGTGTTGTCCACGTAATCATCGCGGTGCTGGTACAGCGCCGACACGCGGAACGAGGCGATGTCGTTGATCGGGCCGCCGAAGCCGCCATCGATGGCCACGCTGCCGTACGAGCCATAGCTGGCCTGCGCGCGGCCGCTGTAGTCCTGGCTCGGCTTGATCGTGTCGAACTTGACGATGCCGGCGGTGGTGTTGCGACCGAACAGCGTGCCCTGCGGGCCGCGCAGCACTTCGATCTGGTCCACGTCGTAGACCGGGTTGGACTTCAGCACCACGTGCTCAAGCACCACGTCGTCCTGGATGATCGACACCGGCTGCGAGGCACCCAGGTAGAAATCGATGTTGCCCAGGCCACGGATGTAGAAGCGCGGGAAGATGCGGCCGGTGGTGGTTTCAGCGTAGAAACTGGGCACCTTGCCCGACAGCGCCAGCAGGGTGTCATCGCCGCCAGCGGTGTAATCACGGATCTTCTCGCCCTGCACCACGCCGACCGAGACCGGCACTTCCTGCAGGTTGCGTTCGCGGTGGTCGGCGGTGACGGTGATGGTGTCCAGCGAGGTGGCGCTGGCCGGCTGGGCGTCCTGTGCCGAGGCGGCAGCGGACAGCATCAGCGTGGCCGAGGCGCAGGCCAGCGCCAGCGCGCGGCGGCGCGGCAGCACGGCGGCGGAGAGGGAGCGGGAGAGAAGACGCGTCGACACAGGGGCGTGGCGTAGAGCGGGCATGCAGAGGTCTCGGGTAGTACAGATCGGGGCAGCCGGCGAGATGGCCGGGCACCATAGGAAATCGGCATCGCTGTGGAGACAGCGATGCGGCACGGTATTGGCTGGATGTTGCAGATTGGTGTCAGGGCGTTGTGGGCGACGGCTGTCCGGCCCCCCTGGTCCACTGGCTATGCGGCCGCGTTTTCTGGCGCGGATTATGCCCGGCCAGCGCGCGCGCCGGAAGGGCGGGGTTCGCGTTTGGCGCTTTCCGGGCCAACGGTCACGTGTCGCCCGGCACTTGTCGCCCTGGCAGCGGCGGCGAACACTGAACCGGTCATCCACGAGATCCCCGCATGTCCTGTCGCCACCTGGCCTGCCTGCTCCTGTTGTTGTCCGCCTCGGCGGCCCGAGCCGCCGAACCGCCTGCACAGTGGCTGGTCACCACCGACCTGTGGGGAAACCCGGCCTACCAGCTGCTCACCCTGCCCGACCAGCAGGGTCCGGTGGAGGGGCATTTCGATGGGGATACCCTGCAGGGCAGCCGCCAGGGCAACTCGCTGGCGTTTGTCGTCACCGGCAGCGATGGCGCGACCTACCGCTTCCGCGGCGAGCAGACCGGCACGACCCTGCGCGGTACGGCCGATTATCCCGACACCAACGCCAGCGAGCGACGCGCGATGCATCCCTTCAGCGCACGCCGCCTGCCCGATCGGCCGGCCGGCGGCCCACGCCAGCATGACTTCGTGCCCACCTCCTATTCGAATGAGTTTTCGCCCCACCGCGCGCCCGTGCTGACGGTCTGGCCGGGCGACAGCGTGCGCACCACGACACTGGATTCCGGCGGCGTGGACGCCAAGGGCCAGACCCAAGCACTGTTCGGCAATCCGCAGACGGGGCCGTTCTACGTGATGGAGGCCGAGCCCGGTGATGTGCTGGCGATCCACATCAAACGCCTGCGCTTGAACCGTGACTACGCCGACAGCCTGGACAGCATCGTGGGACGCGCGCTGACACCGGCCCTGGCAGCGAAGGCCACCGCGCTGGACAAACCGGTGCGCTGGACCCTGGACCGCGAACGCGGCCGTGCCCGCCCGGAGGCGGCCAGCGGCAAGCTCAAGGACTTCTGGGTGCCGGTCAGGCCGATGCTTGGCGGGCTGGCGGTGGCACCTGGGTTTGGCAACGCGCCGATCTCCACCGGCTACACCGGCCGCTTCGGCGGCAACATGGACTTCAATGAAATCCGCGAGGGCGCGACCGTGTATCTGCCGGTATCCCAGCCCGGCGCCCTGCTCTACCTGGGCGATGCGCACGCGCTGCAGGGCGATGGCGAAACCTCGCAGTACGCGCTGGAGACCTCGATGGACGTGGAATTCAGCGTGGAGGTGATCAAGTCCCGTGCGCAGTCAGCGCCGCGGGTGGAATCAGCGACGCAGTTGATGGTCCTGGGCCAGGCCGGCTCGCTGGATGATGCCCTGCGCGCGGCCACCGCCGGGATGGCGCAGTGGCTGGAACAGGACTACGGGTTGAGCCTGTCCGAGACAGCGCAGGTGCTGGGTAGTTCGGTCAGTTTCGTGGTGGCCAACCTGGCCGGGCGCAGCGTCGGCGTGGCCGCCAAACTGGACAAAGCCCTGCTGCTGCAGGTGGAACGCGCGCCCACTGCGGCGCGTGGAAGGCACTGAACCGAACGCAGGCCCCACTTGGCAGGCGCCGCCGGTCGGCGCTAGACTAGGCCCATTGCGGGGTACGGCCGAGGCCGGTGATGCCACGCAGCAGCAGCATCCGTGGGGCCATAGCTCAGCTGGGAGAGCGCGTCGTTCGCATCGACGAGGTCAGGAGTTCGATCCTCCTTGGCTCCACCACTATTCAACAGAACGCCCCGGGAATCAGGTTCCCGGGGCGTTCTTGTTTCTGCAGGCTGCGCGCTGCTACTTACGCGCCCTCAGGATTGTCCTTGCGCTCCGGCCGGCGCGTGCCTGCATCATGGATCGCCTGATCGGTCTGTCCCGGCCGCTGCTTGGCGGTCTCGTCCTGCTGGCGGTCCTGTTGGCTCTCTTCGATGCCTTCCTGCTTGCCGTGTTCGCTGGGCTTGGTGTCAGCCATGGTTCTACTCACTCGTGCGGGCACCGGGACGGCGCCTTCAAAGGCAGACTAACCAGCCGATCGTGATGCACGAATCACGATCGGCGTGGCCTTGCACACAGCGCGCTCACACCCGAAGGCCGGTCAATCCAGCTTGACGACCAGCTTGCCGAAGTTGTGCCCCTTGAGCAGGCCAAAGAAGGCCTCGGGGGCGTTCTCCAGCCCCTGCACGATGTCTTCGCGATACTGCACGCGGCCCTCCTTCAGCCACTGCCCCATGTCGCGCAGGAACGCCGGGAAGAAGGCGTGCAGATCGGACTGGATGAAGCCGCGCACGGTGAGCCGCTGGCGCAGTACCTGGCTCATGAAGCCGGGCAGCCGATCCGGCCCGGGCAGTACCGCGCCGCGCGCGTTGTAGGTAGCGATGGTGCCGCAGACCGGAATGCGTGCGAAGTCGTTGAGCAGCGGCGCGACCGCATCGAACACATGCCCGCCGACGTTCTCGAAGTAGACATCGACGCCGTCGGGCACCGCCGCACGCAACTGCGCGGCGAAATCGTCGGCGCGGTGATCCAGTGCTACATCGAAGCCCAGCGTTTCCAGATACGCGCGCTTCTGCTCGCCACCGGCAATGCCTACCGTGCGCGCGCCCTGCAGCTTGGCGATCTGCCCCACCGTCGCGCCCACCGGGCCGCTGGCAGCAGCCACTACCAGTGTCTCGCCCGGCTGCGGCTTGCCGATTTCCTGTAGACCCACATAGGCGGTAAATCCGGGCATGCCGTACACACCCAGGGCGGTACTGATCGGCAGGCCGTTGTCCTCAAGCTTGCGGCTGAGCTGGTCGCCATGGATGACCGCGTGCGTCTGCCAGTTGCCCGGAGCCAGCACATGCTCGCCGATGGCGAAACCGGGATGGTTGGAGGCAAGCACTTCAGCAACGGTGCGCCCTTCCATCACCGCGTCCAGCGCAACCGGTGCGGCGTAGGACGGCCCCTCCTCCATGCGACCGCGCATGTAGGGATCCAGCGACAGATAGCGATTGCGCAGCAGCACCTCGCCCGGGCCAGGCGCGGGAACCGGCACGTGTTGGATACGGAAGTTGGACGAGACGGGAGCACCGTTGGGGCGCGAGGCGAGGACGATGCGGGTGTTGGTGAGCGCGGTCATCAGTGGATCGCTCCGGGGAGACGAAAAAGGAATCCCGACAGTACGCCGTCCAGGCACGTCCGGGCGGGGGGTAAAACAGCGTTCCATCGGTGCGGGACGACGCGGCTGTGCAATCACCATGTGCGACAGGGACCGATCATCCCGATGGCGTCACAGCATTCCATCCGTACGCTGCACCGCGCATGCGTTGCCCGCGCCGCCGGCCAGGGCGCATGATCGCGTCATGAACGTTCCCTCTTCCAGCCGACGCCGCTACCTGCTGCCCGTGTTGATGTCCGCCACCACGGTGTTCGGCCTGACATGCTGGGCGATTCTGGCGACCGAGCCCGGTTGCCTGGCCGCGCAAGGCCATTGGTCGTCCGGTGCAGGCAAGTGCCACACGCGCCTGTGCCTGCTGCAGGGCGACTGCGGCGAGATGGCGTCACCTATCGTGGCATGCAACAAAGTGCAGGTCGGCGACAGCCGTGGCCGCGTGTATTTCCACCTGGGCAATCCCCTGCCTGGTGCGGGCGCCAAAGCGGAGTGGCCCGCAGGCAAAGCCGACAACGGCTCGATCCGTGCACGCTTCGAGGATGAGCGGCTGGTCAGCCTGGCCTGCCCGGTCACGCCGTAGGGCGTGCGCGCTTCCATTGCAGCGGGCTCATGCCCATCTCGATCCGGAACATGTAGTTGAACGCCGACGCCGAGGCATAGCCCAGCTCGTGCGCGATTACCGTGGGCGAACGCCCCTGCGCCAGCCACTCGATGGCGCGCAGCAGGCGCAGCCGCAACCGCCACTCGCGCAGCCGCATGCCGGTCTCGCGTTCAAAGTGGCGCGCCAGGGTACGCGGCGATGCCCCCAGCAAGGGCGCCCAGTCCTCCACGCTGCGGGTATCGGCAGGTTGCTCGTACAGTGCCTGGCACCAGCGCTGCAGGCGCGCATCCTGCGGCCATGGCAGGTGCCGGGTGTGCTGCCGCTGGCCTGCAGCACACCCGTGCTGGCGTGGACCAGCTGGTTCCAGCCGTGCACGTGCGGCGGGAAGCGCTCGCCCGCCTCCAGTCGCTGGCTGCGCGCCACCACCGGCCAGGGCAGACGCCGCAGCGGCGGCACCGGGACTTCGCGCCAACCCGGAGCAGTGGGTTCCGCCGTGGCCATGTGACGCCTCATCGACAGGATGGGTCATTCTATCGAAAGACGCGGTCACCTCTGTCCACGGACCATGGGCCCTCCCCGCTGCCCTCCCCACCCATGTCACTCTTGATCCCGCCTCCCCGCCACGCTTGGCAGGTCATCACGGCCGGCATCTGCGCGCTGGTACTCACGGTTGGCCTGGCGCGCTTTGCCTACACCCCGCTGCTGCCGGTGATGCGGCTCGACGCCGGGCTCACGGCAGCCGGCGGCGGCTGGCTGGCAACGTTCAACTATCTGGGCTACCTGGCCGGCACTGTGCTGGTCGCCCGGGTCGGCGACATGCAGCTGAAATTCCGCTTCTACCGCATCGGACTGGTCCTGGCAGTGGTATCCACCGGCCTGATGGGCACCACCACGGACATGGCCACCTGGGGCGTGCTGCGCTTCGTGGCCGGCCTGTCCAGCACCGCCGGCCTGCTGCTCGCCTCCGGGCTGGTGCTCAACTGGCTGCTCGCGCATCAGCGCCGCCCACAGCTCGGCCTGCACTTCGCCGGCCTCGGGGTGGGGATCGCGGTCTCGGGCCTGGCGGCTGCGGCGATGGCCGATCAACTGGCGTCCTCCCAGCAGTGGATCGCGCTGGGCACCCTCGCGGTGGTGTTCCTGATCCCGGCCTGGGCATGGATGCCGCCGCCGGCAGCGATCTCCCGTGCCACTGGGGCCAACGCTCCCCCGCCACCCGGGCGGCGCTGGCGCTGGCTGCTGATCGCCTCGTACTTCTGCGCGGGGGTCGGCTTCGTGGTCAGCGCGACCTTCATCGTCGCCATCCTGGTTCAGACCCCTGCCTTCGCCGGCCACGGCAGTTGGGTGTGGGTCCTGGTCGGCCTCACCGCCATCCCCTCGACGTTTGCCTGGGATCGGCTCTCGAACCGGCTTGGACTGATCCGTGCATTGATGCTCGCCTATGCGTTGCAGGCTACGTCTTTCGTATTGCCCTTGCTGGATGGCGGGCTGTGGGTCGGCGCGGCCAGCGCCGTGCTGTTCGGCCTGACCTTCGCCGGCATCGTCAGCCTGACCCTGACCGTGGTCGGTCGCCACTACCCGCACAATCCTGCCAAGGCGATGGCGACGCTGACGCTGAGTTATGGCGTCGCCCAGATCATCGCCCCCGCGATCGCCGGCACGCTGGCGCGCGACAGCGGCAGCTACCAGGGCGCATTGGTGCTGGCGGCGATCATGATGGTGATCGGCTTCGTGCTGTTGTGGTGCATGCGCGACGACGTACGATCCACCACGGGCTGATCAACTGCACCGGCGGAAAGCATCCGCCTGAACCGACGTTCATGCGCTTGGGTGATGTGCTCGGGCCCGCTGGATCAAGCACTTGGATGTGTGCAGACATGGGTTTGGAAACAAATGTGAAATTTTTTTCGCGAAACGCTTGCCGAACCCCTCATACCTCCGTATTATTCGCGTCCTCGCCAGCGGCAACGCAGCGATGAAGTGGCCGGGTAGCTCAGTTGGTAGAGCAGGGGATTGAAAATCCCCGTGTCGGCGGTTCGATTCCGTCCCCGGCCACCACAATTTCAGATGACCTGCAGAAATGCAGGTCATTTTTTTTGTCTGTTGTGCGGCGTCGCCACATCGCGCAGCGTTCAAGGAAGGAGGTTGCGCACATGGTTCGTGCTTTGTTCGCCGCGCTGTTCGGCAAACGTCCCGTTGCCTTCCACAGCACATCCCCGATCGATGTGACCGTGCTGCGCCTCAAGCAGTCGATCCAGCATGGCCCGCGCCTCTCTGTCGCCGGAATGCGCGGGACGGCCTCCGCTCAACGGATCCGCCTGTGCTGGACGCGCCCGTTCGTGTCCAATTCTTTCAAGCCGTATTTCATCGGCCGATGCATTCCCACCGAACGCGGCACGCGGCTTGAAGGTGTGTTCCAGATGCATCCCTTCATCCGCACCCTGATGATCGGCATGTTCGTCAGCCTGCTCATCGTTCCGTTGGTGGCGGTGGTGAAGCACTGGCAACACACACACGACCTCGCGCCTGCGCTGTTGGCCAGTCTGGCGGTGGTGCCTGCTGCCTACTTCATGGCCGGCGCGGTGCTGGTGATCGTCACGATCAGCCGCGGGGCCGCACGCGACGATGAAGCGATGATCGAGGCGGAGATCCATCGCGCGCTGCAAAGCGGGCACACCGCTCAGGGATGATTTCCGCGGGCGGGCCGTTGCGCGCCTTGCCGTCCATCGCCACGCGCTGGCATGCTCACCCGGCGGACAGGATCGTCTGCGGCCGCGCTTGTTCGTCCCCATGGCCGCACACACAGGGAGAGGTGATGTCCGAAAGCATCGAAGTGCTGCAGGCGCAGATCGCGCATCTGCAGCGAAACCAACGGCGACTGACGCTGGGCTGCGCAGCGGCCGGCCTGCTCACCATGGCCGCCTTGATGATGGGTGCGACGTCACAGCGCAGCGCCAGCTTTGATGTCATTGATGCGCAGCGCATCAACATCAAGGAACCTGACGGAACGTTGCGGCTGGCGATCTCCAATCGCACGCTGTTTCCTGGGGTGGTCATTCACAACAAGGAGCAACCTCATCCGCGCCCGATGGCAGGCATGCTGTTCTTCAACGATGAAGGAACGGAAAACGGCGGGCTGATCTACAACGGTTCGCTCGACAAGAACGGCAAACCCTCCAGCGGCATGAGCCTGACCTTTGACCGCTATCAGCAGGACCAGCAGATGCAACTGCTGGGCGTGGATGATGCGGGGACACACTACGCAGGGCTGACCTTCAATGACGTTGCCGATGGCCTGTCCCGCCCGTTCTTCTCCGAGCGGGACGAAGCCCTTCATCGGAAGGGCATTCCTGCGATCACCGAGCGCGTGTTCCTTGGCAAGTCTGATGCGCGCGATGCCATGCTGACCCTGCGCGATGGTCAAGGAAAGCCGCGGCTCGAGTTGGTGGTCACGCCCTCGGGAGAAGCCAAGGTGCGCTTCCTGGACGAGAGCGGCAACGCGACGCGGGAACTCTCCGCTGACAGTCGGTAGCGCGGGTGCCGCACGCTGCCACGCGCACGTCAGCGACGTGGGACGGCCACTGCATGACGGAATATTCACAATTTCCGCTCAGCCTATGCCTAAGCTCGCTGCGTCTTGTGTGGAGTGTCGACAATGCGCAGCCGCTATCTGATCAGTGCCCTGCTCGCCCTCGCCGCCACCGGGGCGGCCTGGGCGGCCGCGCCGGTGACCTCGGTGGAGGCGCTGGACATGGGCCGCTATGCCGGCCAGTGGCATGAGATCGCGCACCTGCCGGTGTCGTTCCAGAAGAAATGCGTGGGCGACATCACCGCCACCTACAGCCTGCGTGCCGATGGACGGATCAGCGTGCACAACGCCTGCCGCGAAGCCGATGGCGACCGCGTCGCCGCCGATGGCGTGGCACGCCCGGTCGAGGGTCACCCGGGGAGGTTGCAGGTGCGTTTCGTGCCGGACTGGCTCTCCTGGGTGCCGCTGGTGTGGGCCGACTACTGGGTGATCGCGCTGGACCCCGGCTACCAGTGGGCGGTCGTCGGTGAGCCGGACCGCAAGTACCTGTGGATCCTGTCGCGCTCGCCGAGCATGGATACCGCCCTGTTCGAGCAGCTCAAAGCCCGCGCCGAAGCAATGGGCTATGACCTCGCCCCCCTGCGGGTGATGGCGCCGCTGGATTGACCCGGCCCGGCCTCACCCCACGCCCGGGCCGGCCTGGCCCGCCCCACGACTAAAAGCACGTGGCTCCGTCATCCCGGCGCCCTACCCTTGCGTCTGGCTGCCGCAGGCAGCGCGAACACCATACGCCGTAGTATGCTCATACCCATGCAACACCCGCCTGAGGATTGCGCCATGTCCCACCGCTTCCGTCCCCGCCTCGCCCTTGCCCTGATCGTCATCGCCTCGCTGGCCCTGACCGCCTGCAACAAGACGGTCAAACGCGTTTCCGAGCCGGCCGCCAGCGTGCAGGAGTTGACGGTGCGTGCCGATGGCAGCTGGACGGTTGCGCTGCGCCTGCAGAACTTCAGTTCGATGCCCATGACCTTCGACAACGTCTCGCTGCAGTTGAAGGTGAGCGATGAGGATGCCGGGCAGCTGCAGCTGAAGCCCGCACTGTCCATTGGCGGGGTATCGGCCGATGTGGTCAACGTGGACATCAAGCCGAGCTCGGGCGCCCGCCTGGTGATGGCCGACGCACTGGCCGGCAACCGCACCCTGGGCTATTCGCTCAAGGGTTCGGTGAGTGCCACCCCGCAGGAAAAGAAGCAACGCACCTTCGAGATTGATAGCCGCAGCACGCTCAACCAGGCCCCTGGCCTGCCCGGCGTCCTGCGCTGACCGGCGGGTTTCCGCCACCCTTCGCCACTGATCGAGACTGTCCCCGATGAGCAGCTACACCGCCCCGCTTTCCGATATCCGTTTCGCCCTGCATGACGTGCTCAAGGTCGAGCCGCTGTTCGCGCGCCTTGGCCTGACCGATGCCACCGCCGATGTGGTGGATGCCGTGCTGGAAGAAGCCGGCCGTTTCAGCGCCAGCGTGCTGGCGCCGTTGAACAGCGTGGGCGATGAGATCGGCTGCGTCCTCGACCAGGCCACCGGCGAGGTCACCACCCCGCCGGGCTTCAAGCAGGCCTACGCCCAGTTCGTGGACGGCGGCTGGACCGGTCTGACCGCGGCACCGGAACTGGGTGGCCAGGGCCTGCCGCATACGCTGGGCGTGCCGCTCAACGAAATGATCAATGCCGCCAACCTGGCGTGGGGCAACTTCCCGCTGCTCTCGCACGGTGCGATCGAAGCGCTCAAGCAGCATGGCGAGGCCTGGCAGCAGGACGCCTTCCTCAAGCCGCTGATCGACGGCCGCTGGACCGGCACCATGTGCCTGACCGAACCGCATTGCGGCACTGATCTGGGCCTGCTCAAGACCAAGGCCGAGCCGAACGCGGATGGCAGCTATGCCATCACCGGCACCAAGATCTTCATCACCGCCGGCGAGCACGATCTCACCGACAACATCGTGCACCTGGTGCTGGCCAAGCTGCCCGACGCACCGGCCGGGGCCAAGGGCATTTCGCTGTTCGTCACGCCGAAGTTCAAGGTCGACCGCGAGGGCAAGGTGGGCGAGCGCAATGCGCTGCGCTGCGGCTCGATCGAACACAAGATGGGCATCAAGGGCTCGGTCACCTGTGTGATGAACTTCGACGGTGCCGAAGGGTATCTGGTCGGCCAGCCGCACAAGGGCCTGCAGGCGATGTTCACCATGATGAATACCGCGCGCTTGGGCGTCGGCCTGCAGGGCATCGGCCTGTCCGAGCGGGCCTACCAGAACGCCCTGAAGTACGCCCGCGAGCGCCTGCAGTCGCGTTCGCTGAGCGGTGCGAAGAACCCGGAGAAGCCGGCTGACCCGATCCTGGTCCACCCGGATGTGCGGCGCATGCTGCTGACCATCAAATCGCTGGTCGAAGGCAGCCGCCTGCTGGCCCTGCACGCGGCGACCCTGATCGACGTCGCCCACCACGCCGAGGATGCCGGCGAGCGCGAACGCGCGGACACGCTGGTGAGCTTCCTGACCCCGATCTCCAAGGCCTGCCAGACCGAATGGGGCATCGAGAACACCTACAACGCGCTGCAGTGCTTCGGTGGCCACGGCTACATCCGCGAGCACGGCATGGAGCAGCTGGCCCGCGATGCGCGCATCACCACGCTGTATGAAGGCACCACCGGCATCCAGGCGCTGGACCTGATCGGCCGCAAGACCGCCTCCAGCCAGGGCGCGGGGCTGAAGCTGATGCTGGCCGAGATCGAGGCCTTCGCCAAGGCCAATGAAGGCAACGAAGCGCTGGCCGAGTTCATTGCCCCGCTGCGCGCCAAGGCCGACGAGTGGGCCAAGCTGACCATGGCGACCCTGCAGCGCGCGGCCACCAACCCCGATGAACTCGGCGCAGCCAGCTTCGATTACCTGTTCTACTCGGGCTATGTGGTGCTGGCCTACTGGTGGGCCCGCAGCGTCGCCGCCGCCGAGGCCTCCGCGCAGAGCGACGCGTTCAAGCAGGCCAAGCGCGAGACGGCCCGCTTCTACTTCGCCCGCGTGCTGCCGCGCACCCTCAGCCACGCCGCCGCGATCCAGTCCGGCGCCGAACCGCTGATGGCCATGACCGACGCGCATTTCGGCGAAGGTTGATCGGTCGCCAGACCACCGACCAACGGTCGGTGGCTACCTGATCGTCGGTAGGTGCTGATCGTCGGTAGGTGC
>NZ_JBHFHW010000030.1:11814-22264 GCF_057333975.1 Stenotrophomonas sp. AGC87 | reverse complement strand
CGGCACCCCGATAAACCTTCTGGAGAAAAGCCCCCTTGATGTTCAATGGGGCGCGCCGAAGGCGCGGGGCTAAGGTGGAATGCCTGTCCGAATCGTTACCAAATGGGTAGGTGCTTGACGCCTATACCCATTTGGTAACGATTCGGGTATAAGCTGTTTTCCCGATGGAGACAGACACTACACGCTTGGGTCTGATCGATACCGGAGCCTCGTCCGCCCCGGTCGCCGAGGTGTCGCCGATCGTTACGCTGCATCGGCCCGGTTCGGTGCGGTTATTGGCCCTGGACGCCCACGGGCGCGTACTCGACTGGATCAATTGGCAGGACGCCTCCTGCCTCTACGCGCGTGGCGCAGTGGCCTGGACCCTGGGCGACCCCTGCCTGCACATCCACGGCGGCATCTGCCGTACCACCGGCCTGCAGAGCGGTCTGGACCTGCACCCGATCATCGCCGCCCGCGGGCATGCGCGCTCCCGCGCGATCGACCCCACCCCGAATCTGTCCAATCCCGCGCTGTTCGCGCGCGATTCGCACCTGTGCCTGTACTGCGGGCAACAGTTCAACCGCCCGCAACTGACCCGCGACCACGTCATGCCGCTCTCCAAGGGGGGCCTGGACGTGTGGGAGAACGTGGTCAGCGCCTGCTTCCACTGCAACTCGCGCAAGAGCAACCGCACCCCGCAGCAGGCCAGCATGCCGCTGCTCGCCGTGCCCTATCGGCCGAGCTGGATCGAGCACATGATCCTGTCCAACCGCAACATCCTGGCCGATCAGATGGCATTCCTGAAAGCGCAGCTGCCCAAGCGTTCCAAGCTCTGCGCGTGAGCGCGCTGCGACGTTCTGTCGCAGCCTCCGTCACCGTTTACTCACTGAAAAGGCGGTTTGCTTGCCCCACCCTCATTTGGGGGGGAAAATAGGCGCTCAGAAGAAGCGCGATAAACATGATCGATTCCGCCCGCTATCCCCGCCTTGCGCGCATCCAGTCACCGGATGACCTGCGCAGGTTCGAAGAATCCGAACTGCCCGCGATCGCGGATGAACTGCGTGCCTACCTGATTGAGTCGGTCGGCAAGAGCGGCGGCCATTTCGGCGCCGGCCTGGGCGTGATCGAACTGACCGTCGCCCTGCACTACCTCTATCAGACGCCGGTCGATCAGCTGGTGTGGGATGTGGGTCATCAGACCTACCCGCACAAGATCCTGACCGGCCGCCGCGACGAGATCCACACGGTCAAGCAGAAGGACGGCGTCGCGCCGTTCCCCAAGCGCGAGGAAAGCGAGTACGACACCTTCGGTGTCGGCCATTCCTCCACCTCCATCTCGGCGGCGCTGGGCATGGCGATCGCACGCCAGGCCGAAGGCGATGACCGCAAGGTCGTGGCCGTGATCGGCGATGGCGCGATGACCGCCGGCATGGCTTACGAGGCGCTCAACCACGCCGGCGGCATGGAGCAGGAACCGAACCTGCTGGTGATCCTCAACGACAACAACATGTCGATCTCCGAGGCCGTGGGCGGGCTGACCAAGATGCTCGGCCGCGCCACCGGCAGCCGCACGCTCAATGCGCTGCGCGAAGGCGGCAAGAAGATCCTCGGCGACAAGAAGCACAACCCGACCGCGCGCTTCGTCAAGCGCTGGGAAGAGCACTGGAAGGGCATGTTCGTGCCGTCCACGTTCTTCGAGGAAATGGGCTTCCATTACACCGGCCCGATCGACGGCCACGACGTGCCGGCGCTGGTCGCCACGCTGAAGACGCTCAAGAGCCTGAAGGGCCTGAAGCTGCTGCACGTGATGACCACCAAGGGCAAGGGCTACGAACGCGCCGAAGGTGACCAGATCGGGTACCACGCCGTCGGCCCGTTCGATCCGGACAAGGGCCTGGTCTCCAAGGGCGGAGCCAAGAAGCCGACCTATACCGACGTCTTCAGTGACTGGCTGTGCGATGCCGCCGCGGCCGAGCCGAAGCTGATGGGCATCACCCCGGCGATGCGCGAGGGCTCTGGCCTGGTGCGCTTCAGCAAGGAATACCCGGAGCGCTACTTCGATGTGGCCATCGCCGAGCAGCACGCGGTGACTCTGGCGGCCGGCATGGCCACCCAGGGTGCCAAGCCCGTGGTGGCGATCTACTCGACCTTCCTGCAGCGCGCGTACGACCAGTTGGTGCACGACGTGGCCGTGCAGGAGCTGGATGTGCTGTTCGCGATCGACCGTGCCGGCGTCGTCGGCCCGGATGGCGCGACCCCTGCCGGCAACCTGGATTTGAGCTTCCTGCGCTGCGTGCCGCACATGGTGGTGATGGCGCCGTCCGATGAGGCCGAGTGCCGTCAGATGCTGACCACCGGCCTGCGCTATGCCGGCCCGGCCGCGGTGCGCTACCCGCGTGGCAGCGGGACCGGCATTGCCGCCGGCACGGATCTGGCCACGCTGGAGATCGGCAAGGCCGATCTGCGGCTGCAGGGCAGCCGGATCGCCCTGCTCGCGTTCGGCAGCACCGTGACGGCCGCCGAACAGGTCGGCCGCGAACTGGGCCTGACCGTGGTCAACATGCGTTTCATCAAGCCGCTGGACCGCGCCCTGCTGCTGGAACTGGCGCAGCGCCATGAAGGCTTCGTCACCATCGAAGACAACGTGGTCGCCGGCGGTGCCGGCTCCGGCGTGGCCGAGCTGCTCAATGCCGAGAGTGTGCTCAAGCCGTTCCTGCACCTGGGCCTGCCGGACAGCTTCCAGCACCATGCCAGCCGTGAAGACCTGCTGGCCGAAGCCGGCATCGACGCCGATGGCATCCGCCAGGCCGTGCTCAAGCGTTGGCCGATGCTGGTCAAGAGCGGCCAGACGCTCAGCGCGGCGGGCTGATCCCGCGCGCCCTGCGGCCTGTCATCGCCATGATGGCAGGCCGCCCGGATCGGCACGCCGTGCCGGTCAATTCACCGCGAACTGGCCTCGGCAACCGCCCGAAACCCACACCCCGTTGCGATCCCAGCCCCAGGTCTGGCCTTCGACGCAGGCGGTCTTGGAGGTCTGACGCACCAGTCGGGCATCACGACGGATGGTCACGTTGCAGCGCCGCTGACGGCGATCATTGGAATCGCAGGTGATCAGTTCGCCCCGGCCATTGCCATGGCCACCATTGTTCCAGCCGCCACCATTGTTGCCCCAGCCCCCGTGCGAGGGCCGGCCACGCTCGGCGATGAACTCCGCACGGCAGCCCTGGGTGACCCAGACGCCATCGCGGGCCTGGCCCCAGGTCTGGCCTTCGATGCAGGGCGAGCCGAAGATCTGCCGCACCAGGCGGGCACGACCGGGCAATGCGCATTGCTGGGTCCGGTTCTTGACCGACTCGCAGCGCACCGGCCCACCGTTGTAGCCATCGTCATAACCGCGACCGTAGTCCTGCGCCTGCGCAGCGCCCGCCAACGCCATCAACGCGGGCACTGCAGCCCACAGCCAGCGCTTCGACCCCGTGGGCTTCCTGTTGCTCGTCATGCGTTCCTCGTTACCGTGTTGGGAGGCGCACAGGATCGGTGATCCTCACCGCGCGCGACATAGGCCAGAAGTCGCTGATTTCATCCCCTATTTAGGTACCCGACGCGGGGCTGACCGAGGTGATGGTGCCGGGTCACATCCAGGCCTGATGGTGCCGGGGTGCCGGCTCAGCCGTAGCGGACGGCGTCCACGTAGGTCTCCAGCACCTGCACCCGGACGGCGCTGCTGTCGCCGGTCTCGGCATAGTGCTCTCGAGCCAGGGCATCAGCGAAATCGAAGGCGGTGGCTCCGCTGCGGAACGCAATCGGCGCGGATTTGGCCGGGTGCACGACGTGCCAGCGGCGTTCGATGTGTTGCAGTTTGATCACCATGCGGATCGTTCCTTTGCGGCATGCCTGGGCGAAAAGCTCACGACGGGAGGGATCCATCCCTCAGCAGGAACGATAGAGCAGGCCGCGGCCTGCCGGTATCGGATTAGTCTGATTTTGCTCAGCCGTCGGTACCCAGGAACCGGAACGGCTCGGACGGCTGGAACCGGGGCAGCGCGTCGCCGGCAAATACGTTGCGCTGGTCCGGCCCCAGGTCAAGTTTCAACACCGGGGCACCGCGCGAGAAATCGGCCTTGTTGAGGTCCACCCAGAAGGTATTGGGCGTCATCGCCGATTCAAAGAAATACAGCTTGCGCTTGTGGTCGGCCACGGTCCGCCAGCGCGTGGAGGAGATGTTCGGCTCCCCCGGCGTGGTGATTCCGTAGGGCACGGATACATTGCGGATCACACTGAACACGCTGGCCAACGCGACCACGGGATCCTCGCTTTTGGGAATCGCGTTGATGTAGAACTTCGCGCGGGCGAAGCGGTCGGCCGAGCGGTTGGTGCCGGGCAGCATCACGGTGCCACCGATCTCCTGCCAGTACGCGTTGAGCGCCAGTTGCTGATCAAACACCGGTGAGTTGGTCATCACCTGATAGGCGCGATCGTGATGGATCACCTGCTTGCCGTTGATGTATTCGACGATGGCACTGTCGCCGCTGGCGTCGGACAAGGACAGGTGCAGCGTGGCCAGCCGGGACTCGCCCGGCACCTTGTCCGTCACGATCGAAAACGGCTCGCGCTCAAGGGCGGCGACGGCCTCGGCAACGGTGGCGAAGTTGTCGAGCACGTATTGCGCCCACAACGAGATCGCCAATCCCGGCTTGCTGCCCCGTTGCTGCGGGTACTGCGATTCTGCCAGCCACAACAGATTGGCTGACAACCCTGCTTCGTTGAGTCCATCGGTGGTGGAGATGTCATACCCGGTGGCGACCACGCTGCCGTAGCGCGAGGTCCAGCGGATGGAGCGCTGACCGGCCTGGCCATCACGGTCGATGCCTTTGGGCAGCACCCACAGGTTGGTGGCCACATCGCTCTTCCAATCCATCGAGCGGGCCGTGATCACATCCTGGTTGTCGCCCAGATACACCACGCGGGTGCAGGCATCGGCCTGGGCGCAGACACAGGTGAGCGCCGCAGCGAGTGCGATGTGACGCATCGAAAACAGTGTTTTCATGACGTGCCTCCTGGCAGTGGCGCTGACAACCTGGCGTCAAACCTGATACCGGCGATGTGCACACAGGCAGGTCGCACGCATCGTGTTTCAACGGATCATCGCGTTCCGCGGTGCTCGTCACGGACTACAACGCAGCATCGGCAGAATCATCCAGCGTCATATCAGCCCACGCCCGGTGATGGAGGAGTGAACCCTCCATCCTGCACGTGGCATCGACGGAGCCGGCGCGAGACTGCCCGCGACCTCAAGCGCCTACGGAGCCTGCATGTCCATTCGAGCCGCCCTGCTTCCCCTGCTCGCCGCCCTCACCGCCTGCGCCCATCCTGCGCCGTCACCCTCCTCGCCCACTGCAGGCGTACCCGGCGCGGACCGCGATGCGCACGGGTGCATCGGCTCGGCAGGCTACCGTTGGTGCGAACGCACGCAGCAGTGCGAACGCCCTTGGGAGCTGGCCAAGGCCAAGGGGCTGGAGAACACCGCCGAGGTCATCACCGCCTACTGCGCTGCACCGCCGACCGGGCCGGCGCAACGCTGATCCAACGCAGGATCAACCGTCCTTGTTCTTGCCGCCGAAATCGAGCGGTTTGCTGTCGCCGCCGCGATCGTCATTGAACCGGATGTTCAACTCATTGCAGCGGCTTTCGCGGCGGGCGACCTGCGCCGGCAGGTCCTTCACCTGCGGCGAATCCTCGCACTGCGGGCGCGAGGCGACATCGTCATAGGTGGCACAACCGGACAGGCCGGACAGGGCCAGGCCGGATACCACGATCACACCGAACAGCGAACGTCTGCGCATCGAACCGGCACCAGAAAGGGGGCGTGTCCGTTGTCCCACGATGCCCCAGCCCGATCACCTGCCATTGGTCATGCCGGGGACGCCCCCGGTAACGGCCGCGGGTCCACCGGCAGCACCACCAGGAACCGCGCGCCGCCGCCCGGGGCGCTGTCCACCGCGATGGTGCCGGCATGGCGCAGCACGATTTCACGCGCCAGGTGCAGGCCCAGCCCGCTGCCACTGCCGCTGGGCCGCAACCGGTGGAACGGCTCGAACACGGACAGCCGCTCGGCCTCCGGCACGCCGGGGCCTTCATCACTGACCGACAGGCCCCCATCGTCATGCAGCGCCACGGCGATCATGCCGCGGCCGCCACCGTGGGCGATGGCGTTCTGCAGCAGGCTGGCGATGACCCGGTGCAGCGCATGGGGATCCCCGCGGACCCAGATCGGCTGATCCGGTGCATCCACCGAAAAGCCGTAGCCGGCATCCACCACCAATGGCGCGACATCGGCGGCCACGTCGCGGGTCAACGCGGAAAGGTCGATACGCTGGGATTGGCTGCCATGCCGGTCCAGCCGCTGCAGATCCAGCAGCTGCTCGGCGATGTTGCTCAGCCGG
The DNA here is from genome assembly GCF_057333975.1 of Stenotrophomonas sp. AGC87. Classification (NCBI taxonomy): domain Bacteria; kingdom Pseudomonadati; phylum Pseudomonadota; class Gammaproteobacteria; order Lysobacterales; family Lysobacteraceae; genus Stenotrophomonas; species Stenotrophomonas sp. AGC87. The sequence goes on along the minus strand of NZ_JBHFHW010000030.1, from coordinate 15,839 downwards.
CTCAGGTCCAGCTGCAGGCGCGAACGCACATCACCGGGCGGCAGATCGGCCAGGCGCGTGGCGAGGATCGCGATCGGCATGCGCAGTTCATGCGCTGCACCGGCGAGGAAGCGATCCTGCGCATCGTAGCTTTCACCGATGCGGCGCACGGCCGCGTTGAAGGCGTCCACCAGCGGATAGATCTCCAGCGGCACGGCACGCGTATCCAGGCCGCTGCCGCGCTCGTTGACCTGGATCGCTGCGGCCTGCGCCGCCACGCGGTTGACCCCGCGCAGCGCGCGATGGATCACCCACGGCGCCACCACCAGCGTGATCACCAGCACCGGCAACGCGATCCAGCCGCCCAGATAGCGGAAGATCAACAGCAGCTGCCGCACGATGCTGCGTTCGGGAATGCCGCCTACCGCCACGTGCAACCGCCCTTCCGGCCGAACAACGACCACCACGCGCACGGCAAGCGCATCAGCATTGATGCGGGTACGGATATCGGTCTGCTCGATGTGATCCAACCGCGCGACCAGCGGGCGGTACTGCTCCGGAACATTGCCGTGTACCAGGCGTCGGCCACGCTCATCGGCCGCGGCGAACCAGAACGTCGCCGGCGGCCGTGGCACGGCCAGCGCCACCTTCGGCGGATCCGCCTCCAGCCCCTGGGCACCAAAGGTGATGGCCGATGCGATCTGGTCGCTGGTCTTCCAGTCGATATAGGCCGAACGGCGGTCGCCGTAGGTCAACACCATCGCACTCAACGCCAGGGCGATCGTGGCCGCCTGGATCAGGCAGACCTTCCACACCAGGTTGAACGCCAGGGAATCGGGTTTGAGCAATCTCACGGCGTGTCCTTGAGCAGATACCCGATGCCGCGCATGACGTGGATCTCCACGCCCGCGTCGGCTTCCAACAGCGCTTTGCGCAGCTTGGAGACATGCGCATCCAGCGCATTGGATTGGATCGCATCGTCAAAGCCGTACACGGCTTCCAGCAACGAGGCGCGGCCTACCGTGCGCCCTTGCCGCAGTGCCAGTGCCTCGAGCACCAGCAGCTGCCGCCGCGGCAGCGCGAGCAGCACCTCGGACACTCGGGCCTCGCGCGCCACGAAATCGAACTGCAGCCGGCCCAGCGACAACACCGGCAGGGTGATCTGCGAGGGCCGCCGCGAGATCGCGCGGATGCGCGCGAGCAGCTCTTCGACCGCGAACGGCTTGGTCAGGTAATCATCCGCGCCCACGTCCAGGCCGGTGACCCGATCGGCCACCGAATCGCGCGCGGTCAGCATGATCACCGGCAGGTTGGGCACGCGCTCACGCGCGATCCGCACGAAGCTGGCACCGTCGCCGTCGGGCAGCTGCCGGTCCAGCAGCAGGATCTGATGGACGCCGGCCTTGAGGGCTTCATCGGCCTGCGCCATCGTGCCGACCACGTCGATCACCATGCCGTGGCGCGCCAGGCTGACCTGGATCGCACTGGCCATTTCCGGATCATCTTCCAGGAGAAGAAGGCGCATGGGGCGGTGCCTTGCGGGGTACGAAGGAGGCGATGGTACCGCGCAGCCGGACGTAACGTTCCGACAATGTAGGGCGCCCACCATGACACTCCGGTTGTTCCCCCTCGGCAGGTCCATGCACGTCCGTTTCCGTTCCCCGCGCCCTTCCCTTCCCCTGTTTGGCCTGGCCTTGGCCAGTGCGTTCACCGCCGCCAGTGCGCAGGCGGCTGATGCCCCCGAGGGCGCCAGGAAAAGCAGCATCGGCATCGCTGTCGTCGCACTCAAGGCCCCCTACGCCGGCTATGACACCGATCGTCTGGCCGCCCCGATCGTCAGCTGGGAAGGCCGTTCGTTCTTCTTCCGCGGTGGCAGCGTGGGCTATCGCCTGCACCAGACCGCGCAGTCCGAGCTTGCCCTGACCGCCTCGCCGTACGTGATGCGTTTCAAACGCCGCGACAGCCACGACCCGCAGCTGCGCCAGCTCGACAACCGCAGCCTGTCCGGCATGCTGGGCGTCTCCTGGCGGCACCAGGCCGAATGGGGCGTGCTGCAGGCCAATGCGCAGGCGGAAGTCACCGGACATGGCGGCGGTTTTTCGGCCGATGCCCGGTACGCCTACCCGATCCCGGCCGGCCGCGTGACCTTCATGCCTGCGGTGGGCGTGACCTACACCAGCGCCGATCTCAACGACTACTACTTCGGCGTGAGTGAACGCGAAGCGGCACGCAGCGGCCTGGCGCACTACTCGGCCGGCAGCGGTGTGTCGCCCTACATGGACATCGCCGCCGTGATGCCGCTGGGACCGCGCTGGACGGCGACCGCGTCGATCCGCCGCACCTCGCTGGCCGATGCCGTGCGCGACAGCCCGATGACCCGTGGCGACCACATGGATACTGCCGCGCTCTCCCTCAGTTACGGATTCTGATCATGCGTCAGGGAATCGTACGTCGTGTCGCGGATCTGGCCTTGCAGATCGAACCGGACCGCGCCGCCGTTCTTGAATGGATTCTGCATTCCCCACTGCCCGCGCTCGACGGGCAGACCACGTTCGAACTGGCCTGCGAGGGCCAGGGTGAACGCGTCGTCGCGCTGCTGGGCACCCTGCTGCGGCAGGGTGATCCGGTCCTGCCGCGCGGCTGATTCCTCGTTTTTCCCCGACCGGTGTCCTGGAGGCGCGAATGAACAACGCAACCGATACCCCGCTGCTGCAAGCAGCCAACGATGACCTCGCCGCGCATGCGATCGTGGCCAATCTCCAGCGCGCAATCCAGCACCGCATGGACCGCGACAGCCAGGCCCACGGCCGTTTCTCACGGGCTTACATCGCCGAGCTGTTCGACATCGGGCGCACCATCAGTCCCGCGTGCCGGCCGCACCAGGTCGACAGTGAATGGATCACCGCCCGACGTTCCTGGCTGGATACGGTGCTGCGCGAGCATCCGTTGGACCGTCGCGATGCGCAACTGACCGCTGCACGGCACGCCGCCGATGGGTTCCTGCTCCGCGCCTGCGTGCTCGGCTGTGACGCCACACCGGACGTCGCGACCGAGCGCGTGCGCGATGCCCTCATTGCCATGACCCGGCCGCCGCACTGAGTGACGAAACGCCGCTGACACCTGCACGTGACCGCCGGAATCACCGTGCTACATTCCGGCCAAGGGGCAGGCTGACTGCTTCTTGATGTCGGTATCGGCCGGCCCGGAGCGTGCCCATGCGGTGTTCGGCCCTGCTGCTGTCCCTGCTGTTCTGCGGTGCGTCGCACGCCCAACAGGACGCGCCGCCGGACCTCGCCTTCGACCGCCCCGGCATCGGCTTCGCCGCCTCGACACTGCCCCGCGGTCGCGTGGCGCTGGAGGCGGGACTGCCCAGCTTCAGCCGCGACCGCGACGGCGCGGGCGTGCTGAGCACGCAGTACAGTGCCGACATCAATCTCCGGATCGGCTTGGTCGAGCATCTCGAACTGCAGGCCTTCACCTCGCCCTGGAACCACCTGCGGGTGGCGCCGCGCGATGCACCGGCCGAGCGCAGCAGCGGTGCCGGCGATGTGGGCGTCGGGCTGAAGTTCGCCCTGCCCTTGTCATCGGAAAAGCACGCCGTCGCGCTGCTGGCCAGCACCACGTTCGCGACCGGCTCGCGCGACTTCAGCGAGGGCGCCACGCAGTACGCGCTGGGTGCGAGCTATGAGTACAGCTTCAATGATCGCTGGACTGGCGCGCTGTACGCCAATGTGACCCGCGGTGGCAACGAGGACAGCGTCACCTGGGCACCGAGCCTGAGCTTCTCCGCCACCGATACCGTCGGCACCTATCTGGAAGCCGGCTTCACCGACACCCACGGCGAGCCCTCGACCGGGATTGCCGGCGCAGGCGTCACCTGGATGGTGACCCCGACCGTGCAGCTGGACGCCTCATTCGACGTGGGATTGGACGATGACAGCCCGGATACGCAGGCCGGGCTGGGGATTTCCGTGTACTTCCAGTAAGCGCCGCGCGGTAACCAGCACATCAGCCGATCACCAATGAAAAGGCCTGCGCGATATCGC
>NZ_JBHFHW010000030.1:0-11757 GCF_057333975.1 Stenotrophomonas sp. AGC87 | reverse complement strand
GCGCAGGCCTTCGTCTTGACCCGTAGGGGGTGTCAGACGGGTCAGGTCACCTTCTTGGCGATGGTCATGCCCAGCACGAACAGCACCACGGCGATGATGATGCCCGCCCAGAACAGGAACTTGGCGATGCCGATGGCGGCGCCACCGATGCCCGCGAAACCGAGGGCGCCGGCGATCAGGCCGATGACAGCAAAAATGATGGCCCACTTGATCATGATGATCCTTTCCCCGAATCGGGTTGAATGACAGGACTCCACGGTAGCCAGCCAGCTGTCTCACCTTCGTGAACGCGCCGACTGAACGGCGTGAAGTCAGGCCGGCGCGGTGAGGCGCATCTCCATCGGCTGGTAGCGCAACCCGGAGGATTCCGCGGGGTCGGCGGTGCAGACAAAACCGTAGCGCTCATAGGCGGGCACCGACGACAGCGACGCGCTCACGGTCAGCACCTCCACACGCGCCTGCTCGATCATGGCCGCCATGAGTGCCTTGCCGATACCCTGCTGTTGGGCGGCCGGGTCAACGAACAGCATGGCGACATGGCGACCTTCCTTGAGTTCGGCGATACCGACGATCCGGCCCTCCTGCTCGCAGGCCAACATCAGATTGTCCTGGGCCATCCGCGCACGGAACCCCTCCACCGAAGCAATGCGGGAGAACGTCTCGATGCCAAGAGGGGTCAGTGAATCCGCCACCGCGCCCATGAAGGCAGCCATGCACACACGGCTGGCCTGTTCGAGATCCGCTGCCACCAAGGTCCGTACCGTCATCTGCACTTCCTTCCACGTCCATGAGGTAAGCGATCACTCTACCTTGATGTCGCGCCGCCGCGCACAGCTCACCTCCGGATCAACGCCAACTCAGCGCGCGACCTGGATAAACACCGGGTTGGAATAGAACCACAGGTCCTGCCAGGGATCTTCGCCCGGCACATCGGGCAGCGGCGCCACCTCACGGGTGCTGCTGCCGCGTGCACGGACGAACCCGCCCTGTGCAGGCACCGGCAACACCCAGGACACCGAGCGCCATGCGCCGTCCACCCGCCAGTCAGTGGCACCGAACACACGGGTCTGCATCACGGGGCCATTGCCGTTGCCGGGGCTGCCCACGATCAACTCGACGTGATCCAGCACCGGATGCTGGCCCGCGTGATTGGCTGAGGCCGGCACGCGCACCCGCAGTTCCACGCGCATGGTGGCGTCAGGCGACATCGACAGGGTACCGCCCATCGTGGCGCTACGTGCCTCGTCGTCGTTCGCAGTCACCCGCAGCTCAAGCGCATCGATCAGATCGCCGGTCACCGCGAACATGCGCCCGTGACGAAGGCCATCAAGGATGTCACCGGCATCCCGGCGCGCCCAGACATGGGTCTTGCTGTACTGGCCAGGATCAAAGTCACTGCCGCCATCGCGCTGATTGACGTGCGAATCGGAGCTGGCCGTGATCCAGAAGCGATGGCCTTCCGAGAGCAGCGTGTCCCAGATGCCGCCGACCGTTGCGGTCATCTGGTCAAAGCCGCCCATCGTGGGTGCGTCTGCATTGCGATAAAGACCGCGATGGACGCGCGTGGCCTGGTGGCCGGGGGCACCTTCCATGCCGACCAGCACCTGCGGTGCGGCCGCATGCCAGGCACGCAGCTCATCGGGCTCGACGTCGCCCCACCGGCCCATGGCGGTGGCAGTGCGCGCGGGGTGATTGATGAACATCAGCGGCGGTGCCGGCAGCGACCGCATGTGGGCCAGTGCATCGAGCATCGTCTGCCCGTCGTCGCGGCTTCCCTGCAGCGGCTCGCTGCGGCCGTAATCGCGTTCGATCGCGACCAGCTGCTCGCGCTCATCCGGGCCTGGGGCGATGATCAGCGAAGCGTGCTCGCCGGCCGGCACGTCGAATTCCATGCCGTTGAACTGGATCAGCCCGGGCACCTCGCGCCGGGCATCCAGCAGCGCCGGCCACGCATGGTCCCGGGTGACCGCCGAATGCCCCGGCCCGCCATGATCGGTATGCACCATCCAGGTCAGCCCATTGGCGAGCGCCTGCTGGGCGTTATGGGTGCGGGTGTAGGACGAGTCACCACCACGGATCGGCGTGGGCGGCGTGGTGCTGCGATCCCAATCCACGCTCCACTCGCTGTGGACATGGTGGTCGCCAGCCTGCCAGCTACGGCCGGCATCGTCATCGGCAGCGTGCGAGACCGCCGGCCACGCCAGCACCGCCACAAGCGGCAGGAAGAAAACATGTCGCATCGGATGTTCCTCACAAACGGGCAGCCGCATCCGGGGCACGCGCACGTGCCTCCGGATGCACCGCGAAGGTGGCTCAGAAGTCCGCGCGCAGGCCGAGGCTGATCCGGCGTCCGGAGCGCTCGTACATCGTCGGGAACGCGGGATCCATCGTGTAGCCGGTGGTCGCCTGGTTGGTCAGGTTGATGCCCTTCAGGCTGAGCTTGATGCTGTCGGTCAGGCGGTAGCCGATCGACACATCCACCTGGCCGTAGTCATCGCGCCAGATCGGGTACATGTTGTAGCCGATCGATTCGACGTACTCACCCTTGTGGTTGTACGACACGCGCGCGTCGAAGCGGTCGTTCTCGTAATACACGGTCATGTTGTATGACTTCTCGGAGAGCCCCGGCATCGGCGTGCTCACGCCCAGGTCCGATTCACCGGCCAGCGAGCTGTCCAGCATCGTGTAGTTGGCGTTGATGCCGAAGCCTTCCAGCGAACGGTGCAGCATGCTCAGCGGCAGCTGCGCGATCAGCTCGACGCCTTTCACAACGTAGGTGCCATCGGCATTGATCGGCTGGTACACGTCGAAATCATAGGTGCCGTTGAGCGAGCCGTTGGCGTTGTACACCGCCACATCCGGCACTACGCCGGTCAGCGCATTGATCACCACGCCGTCGATCTTCTTGTGGAAGTACGAGGCCGCCAGCAGGCCGCCGTTGTCCAGGTACTTCTCCAGCCCCAGCTCCCATTGCTTGGCGTAGGTGGGCTGCAGATCCGGGTTGCCATCGGTGAAGCGGAACGAACTCCAGCTGGCGGTGCGCTTGTAGGCGATGTCGGTCAACGCCGGGCGGATGAACGTCTTGGAGGCGGCACCCCGCAGCACCAGGCCCTCGGCCAGTTCGGCAGTGGCATTCAGGCTCGGCAGCAGATCGTTGTAGCTGCCTTTGCGCGAGACAGGCGTGTCGGTATAGCCGGTGGTGCCGTCTGCCCGCTGGATCGGATGGAAGCCGGAGGATTGCACCGAGGTATCCACATAGCGCACGCCGGCGTTGATCGAGACTGGCACGCGGCCCACATCGAAGCCGATGTCGCTCATGGCGTACAGGCTGGTCACGCTCTCATCGACCCGGTAATACTGACCCGGATCGAACGGCGTTGCGAAGCCCGGATAGCGGAACGCACTGCGTGCGTAGTCGTTGGAGACCATCTTCCAGTCCAGGTCTTTCACCGAATAGCCACCGCCCGGCACGATATCGGCGATCGACTGCAGCGGGCTGTCGGCCAGGGTGCGCGTGTTCACCCAGCTGTTGTCACCCGCAGCCGGCCCGTAGATCTTGGCCTCGCCATACTCGCGCTGCTTGGATTTGTCGGTGTAGCGCGCGCCGAACTGCACGCTGCGCAGCGCCGGCAGGAAGGCCAGTTCCAGCGCCTTGGTCACATCCACCTGGGCGGCATACTTGTCATCGCTGACCTTCTCCAGCGTCGTCTCATACGCTTCGAACAGGTACTTGTCTGAGGCGTTGTACATGTCGATGCTGGCCGGGTTGGCGCTGGGAATCGTCTCGCCACTCTTGCCGGTCCAGCGGGTCCGCGAGGGCGCGTAGGCCACATGCTTGAGGTTGCTGGCATCCAGCGTCTTGTCGGCGCCGGAGTAACCGACCATCGCATCCACGCCCCAGGTGTCGCCCTGCCAGTCCATCGCCACGCTGTACTGGCTGAAATCGGTCTTGTTGATCCGCTCCTTGCTCAGCATCTCGTGCTGGGTGGCGGTGTAGGACACATCGCGCAGCACCACGATGCCGTACTGCGACAGCGTGCTGGCGTCGTAGTCATGGATGCTCTCCAGCGTGCTGCGGCTGGACGCCGAATACGCGGCCGCGTCGTACTCGTCTTCGGTGGTGTCGTAGCCGCCGCGCATCGCATCGAAAGTCAGGCTGAAGCGGCTGCTCGGCTTGTATTGCAGCGAGGCGGTGGCACCCCACTTGTCCTGGTCGTTGACGAACACACGGTCGCCCACTTTGTCCTGGAACACGATCAGGTTGCTTTCATCGGTGTTGTTGCGGTTCTTGACCACCACGCCGGCATCGCGTGCCAGCACAGCCGCAGCCTGCGTGCCGCGCGTGCCCGAGGCACCGAGGAAACGCGACATCGGGCGGAAGTTGATGCCCGAGGTCGCGTCCGTGCGGTTGCTGCGCTTGGCCGTGGCGAAGGACACCAGGCCGCCCCAGTCGCCCCAGGTGTCACTGGCCAGGAAGGAGAACTTCGGGTCGACCTCTTCGGAAATCGAGTTGTGCGCCCCTTCCACCGACGCCACAAGCTTGCGGCCGGTGTAGTCGAACGGGCGTGCGGTGGAGATCTGCACCGAGCCGGCGATGCCGCCCTCCTCATCCGCCGCAGTCGGCGACTTCAGCACCGTCACCTGCTGGATGATCTCCGAGGCGAAGATATCGAATTCGATGTCACGGCCGCCGCTGCCGGATGCTGTGGCCAGGTTGTTGATCGAGACATGCGTGTACTCCGACGGCAGGCCACGCACGTTGACGCGGCTGCCCAGGCCTTTGTCACGCTCGATGGTCACGCCCGGCATGCGCCGCAGGGCCTCGGCCAGGTTCTGCTCGGGAAAATCGGCCACGTCGGTGGCCACGATCGAGTCTGAGAAGCCGATGGTGGCGCGCTTGATGTCCACCGCCTGCTCCAGGCTGCGGCTGTAGCTGCCGACCACGTCGATGCGCTCCAGCTGCTGCAGGCCGGCGCTTTCCGCTGCGGGGGCCGCTTCAAATGCCACGGCCGATGTGGCGACGGGCACGGCGGATGTGCCCGACGGTGCGGTATCGCTGCGCGCTTCGATGGTGACCGTGGTGTCGTTGAGATAGCGATAGCGCAGGCCGGTGCCGTCCAGCAGCTGCTCCAGTGCCTGCTGCGGGGCCAGCCCGGCCGGCATGGCGCGGGTGCGCGGGTTACCGGCCTGCTGCGCGTTGTAGACGAACTGCAGGCCGGTCTGGCGCGACAGATCGTTGAGTGCACGGTCCAGCGGCTGGGCGGGAATCGCCTCACTGGCCACGCGGGCTTCCTGCGCGGTAGCGGTGACGGCGGCGCTCTGCAGGGCAAGAGCGATCGAAAGGAAAAGAATGCGGCGCATCGTAGAGTCCAGTGGGGTGGTATGAGCGTCGCGAGACGGGATCGTTCGCGCTTGCCTGGACTACGAGGGCGCAGGGCGAGGATCGGGCACCGGTATTTCGATGAATTTTTTTTGACAGCCGCTCGGCGCAGTCTGCGCGAGCACGCAGGAACAGCTTGATTACCGCTGTTTCGTATCCAGTTCCGTCGCCGTTCGGCTGCTCACACGGATCTGCTTGCCGTCCACCTCCGTCCGCAGCGATGGCTGCTGATCGAGGAAGGTCCGCAGCGACGCGAGATCATCACCGCGCAGGTTGCCGGTCAGGCGCAGCGCACCGGCGAGGTCGTCGTCCACCCGCAGGCGCACATCGTTGAGCCGGTTGAACTGCTCGGCGACCTCGCGCAGCGGTTCGTCCTGGAACACCACGCGGCGTCGCCACCACGCGGTCATCGTGTCCGCATGCTGCTGGCGGAGGCTGACGGTCTGATCGCGGTAGTCGATGTGGGCACTCTGGCCCGCGCGAAGATCGGCGAGCAGCCGGCCCTGACCGGAGTCGCCGCGCACCTGCACGCTGCCTTCGGCTACCTCGATCCGCGCCTGCTCGCGGCGCAGCGACACGTCGAACGTCGTGCCGATATCGCGCACCTCCAGCCCTGCCGCATGCACGGCAAAGGGACGGCGTTCCTCGGCCACTACAAAGCTGGCCTGCCCGCGCGAGAGCTCCACGCGGCGGCTCAACAAGGTGAAGCGGATCGACAGTTCACTTTCCGCGTTCAGATGCACGACGGTGTGGTCCGGCAGCGCAAATCGCTGCGGTGCGCCGTGTGCCGCCACATAGTGGCGGGTCTGTGGCCACGCCATGTGCCCGGCGAACGCAATGCCCAGCAGCAACGCGGCCGCCGCGGCGATGCCCGGCAGGTGCCGGCGCGGCGCACGGGAGGCCGCGGGCGGTGGGGGGCGTCGTCGCACCGGCAGCGCCACCACGTTGTCGTCGGCTGCCGGTGGCCCTGCAGCGATCAGCGCATCCAGATCCACCGCCATGCCGCGTAGCGCATCGCTGAGCTCGCTGGCGACGCGGCTGACCGTGATGTACTCGCGCAGGTGCGCCGGTGAGGTCACCAGCCACGTCATGAACTGGCGTTGTTGCTCGGCGGTCAGCCCGCCCTGGCGCTGCAGCGCATGCCAGTGCGCGGCCTCGTTGGCGAGGGAAGGACGCGGTGCCGGAAACTCGCTCACCACGCCTCCGCGTGGCCGGCCAACGCACGGCGGCACACGGAAAGCCCGCGCACCACGTGCTTCTTGACCATGTGCGAGGACACGCCCAGCCGCTCGGCGATTTCCTTGTAGCTGAGTCCATCGCGATACTGCATCACCAGCACCGCGCGGGTGTGCTCGGGCAAGGTGCCCAGCAGGGCCTGCAGCTGCACGCGGCGCTGCTCACGCTCGGCGGCGTCCTCCACGGTTTCCTCGCCGGTCAACAGCGTGGTGAGGTTCTCAAGATCATCGATGGGCAGCATCGACCAGCGCCGGCGCGCCGCCTGCTCACGTGCGAGATTCTGCGCGACGGTGAACAGGTATGCCTCCGGATTGGCGATGGCCTCGCCTTGATCCTCATGTGCGCGCAGCAGGCGCAGATAGGTTTCCTGCACCATGTCTTCGGCATCCTGACGCGCACCGCGGCGGGTGAAGAACCCCCTCAGCACCGGCCCCTGTTCCAGAAACATGCGCGCCAAACGCCGTTTTGCGTGTTCGGCCACGGTCCCACCTCGCCCCCAGGTGCGGCGAAGGTACGTGGCTCGCATGACGATTCGATGACGCAGACGACACGGTACCGCCGCGCGGCGATACCGTGGACACGCGCCTCAGGCGGTACGTGCGTCGATCAGAACGTGTGTTCCGGGCCGGGGAACGTGCCTGCCCCCACCTCTTCCGCGAACTCACGCGCGGCCTTCTGCAGCAAGCCGTGCATATCCGCGTACTGCTTCACGAAGCGCGGCAGCTTGCCGGTGCGCAGCCCGGCCATGTCCTGCCAGACCAGCACCTGTGCATCGCAATCGCTGCCGGCCCCGATGCCTACCGTCGGAATCTTCAGCGCGGCGGTGATCTGTGCGGCGACCGCGCCGGGCACCATCTCCATCAGCACCGCGAAGGCACCTGCGGCCTCCAGCGCGCGCGCTTCCTCGATCAGGCGTGCGCCATCCTCGCCACGCCCCTGCACGCGGAAGCCACCCAGCTGATGCTCCGACTGCGGAGTGAAGCCGATGTGCGCCATCACCGGGATGCCGCAGCTGACCAGCTTGCGCACCTGCGGCACCATTTCGATGCCGCCCTCCAGCTTGACTGCGTGGGCCCCGCCTTCCTTCATGAAACGCACCGCCGTGTGGAAGCACTGCTCCGGCGAGGCCTGATAGGAACCGAACGGCAGATCGGCGATCACCAGCGGCCGCCGCGTGCAGCGGCTGACCGCGCGCACCAGCGGCATCAGCTCATCGACCGTGACCGGCAGCAGCGAGTCGTTGCCGAACACGTTGTTGGAGGCCGAATCACCGATGAGCAGCACCGGAATGCCGGCGTCTTCGAAGATCGCCGCGGTGTACATGTCGTAGGCGGTGAGCATGGCCCACTTCTCGCCGCGCTCCTTCATCTGCTGCAGGTGCGGAATGCGCACGCGCGGTGCCGGGACCGGGGCGCTGCCCGGCGTTGCGTAGGGATGGAGCTGTTCGGTCATGCCAAGGATCCTCGTGGGGACAACGTGGGGTCAGAGTGTGCCGGTTCCGCTCAGCAACAGCACGGCGATCAGGATCATGGCGGCGCCCGATATGCGGCCGACCATGCGTGATGCACGTGGGCGGGTGCGCAGCACGGCACCGGCGCCATACCCGACGGCCAGATACACCGCCGCGCAGCTGACCAGGTGCACCATGCCCAGCGCGATGATCTGCACCGGCATCGCCCATGCCGCGCTGGCGGAAATGAACTGCGGCAGCAGCGCCAGAAACAACAACAGCACCTTGGGATTGAGCCCGCTGACGCAGGCGCCCTTGAGCGCCCAATGGCGCCACCCCGTCACCGCCCCCGCAGCTTCCGCTGCGGCCACCGGCGGATGACGCAGCAGCCCGATGCCCAGCCACAGCAGATACAGCGCGCCTAGCACGGTCAGTACGTGCAGCGCGACCGGCGCCCGGGCGAACATCGCGCCGACGCCCGCAGCGACCAGCCCGATCGCCAGCAGATGGCCAGACAACAGCCCGGCCACGGCAGGCACCACCGCCCGCCCGCGCAGGCCGGCAGCGATCGCATGCGCCCAATCCGCACCGGGGGTGAGCACGAAGAGGATCGAGACCGCCCAGAAGGCGACGATGACGCTGGGTTGCATGGGGTCCAATGGGCGGTCTTGCCGCGATCTGCGTGCCAGACAGAAGAATATTCCCGCGACTCTGGAATGTGCTTCCAAATACTTGCCCTGCGCCGCGCATCAGGAGGAAACTCTTGCGCATGGACATCACCGATCAGCGGATTCTTGCCGAGCTGCAGAAAGACGGCCGCCTCACCGTGACCGAGCTGGCCGAGCGCATCGGCCTGAGCATCTCGCCCTGCCACCGCCGCGTGCGTGCCCTGGAGCAGTCCGGCGCGATCCGCGGCTACCGCGCCGAGCTGGATCCCGCCGCCCTGGGCCTGAAGTTCTCAGCGCTGGTGTTCATCACCCTGCGCGACGGCGACCGCCGTGCGGTGGATGCCTTCGAGCATGCCGTCGCCGACGTGCCACAGGTCCTGCAGGCACAGCGCCTGTTCGGCGATCCGGACTACCTGCTGCACGTCATTACCCGTGACCTGGCCGCGTTCCGGCAGCTCTACGACGAACACCTCTCCGCCCTGCCCGGCGTGCAGCGGCTCACATCGACCCTGGTGATGAAAGATGTGGTGATCGACCGGCCGCTGCCGTTGCACGGGCATTGAGGCCACGGCGTTGAACCTGCTGGCCGCGGCCTGCATCCAACGGTGAATGACCCGCCGGAAGAAATCGACCGGCGTACTACGCACCGGCGGCACTCGAACAACCGGACAACGCCAAGGCGATCGCCGCCCAAAAAGAAAAAAGGCCTGCGCATCGCTGCACAAGCCTTTGATCGAATCACCAACATTGGTCGGGACGGCCGGATTTGAACCGACGACCCTCTGCCCCCCAGGCATCGCGACTGACAACGCCAAGCATTTGATTCTAAAGGCTTAGCGGCACTCAAGGCGACTAGTCTTGCGCTCAATTGCAGCCGATACCTATCAACAGGTTACAGCCTAATAGGGTGATTCGGGTCGGCGACCACCGCCAACCCCAGAGACCAAAGTCTGCTTTCGGCCAAGAGCGGACGCGCCCTGGCAATTCACAATGCGAGCTACTTCACCGGCCTTGCTTCGGGGAAGGACCATGTGCCGTCGAGTGCAGCGGGTCGGGCTCTGTACAGCCGAACGGTGTAATTCCAACCCTTGACGATCGGCAGGCAATTAGGGGTGTCCCGGGTGCAGCCGCCGAACTGGACGTTGTAGGTTCCGTCCTTTTCCGGTGTGGCGGTTAGGTTGTTGAGGGAATAGGCGTCAAGATCGTTCTTCTCGAAGAGTCCATCAGCGTTGTACACGCTGATCGACCAGAAGCCGTCTACCGGGACATCCTTCACCCGCAGCGTGTGCGCGGTTGTGCCGTCATTGGCGGGTGGATACACCAGGATGTACTTTGCCGCGTAAAGCGGGTTGCCGCCCCAGCCAACCGCTGCCCCAATGAGATGTTGTACCGGGTCAACCTCGGTGCGATTGCCAAACGCTTTCTCAGTACCACCGCCCTGAGCCGCAAGGATTTTCAGCGCGTTGCGGACGCTGTCTCTGGAGGCCGTGTCCCATTTAGGGATATGGAACGAGCCGTTTGTCTGCTGCTGAACTTTGATCCCATCCTGCGCCGCATGTGCAGCCGTCAGGTCCTGACTATTGCCAGGGTCGGCGAGGGTGCGTGCGATCAGGTACATGTATCGCGTTCCGACGCTTGCCCGGTCGAAAGTAAACGTGCCGGGAGCGTACACGACTTTGATTGTGTACTGATCTTCAGAAAGAACCTGTAGTGACTGGAAGCGCTTCCCCGAATCCGGGAGCTTGATGGTGACCGGTCCCGCGCCCAGATCGAACACGCCTTGAGAGTAGAGCGTGTCGCGATTCATCCGAACGATTGATTGCTTGTCGATCGCGGGGGCACTCCGCACGTGCACGAGCTTCCCGAATGCGCCTTCCTCGACGGCCTTCGCCATGTACATGTCAGTCTCGGCCCGAACGAAGTTGTCAGGCGTCACCTTGATGGGCTGATCGCTTGTAGGTGCATGAGCCTGCGCAGAGATCGCGGCAAAGATGACTAGTGCTGAGCAGTCCATACAGATCCCCGATTCGAGTTCTGGTCATTGTCGCCGGGTAGAACCCAGTCGCAATCTGAATAACTACCGCAGTGTTGTCAGTAGAACTACTGCTCCCGGCCATGGCTGGGGCGCGCCACTCAATTCTGCCCAGAGGCTCAATGTGCCGATGTCTGCTTTCGGCCCGACGTCCCCCCGACCTGAGTAGTGGGCGGGTTTAGAATCCAGTGCTGATGGTATCTTTCTTCGCCGCCAACTGCGCGGCGTGCTGGGCGGGTGTTAATCCGCCAAGCGCTCTTTTGGGCCTTTCTTCGTTGTAGTCGCGCCGCCAGCTTTCGATGCTGGTACGGGCATGAAGCAATGTCGGGAACCAGTGCTCGTTGAGGCATTCATCGCGTAAACGCCCGTTGAAAGACTCCACGTAAGCATTCTGGTTCGGTTTGCCCGGCTCGATCAGACGCAGGGCAACTCCCTTGTCGTGAGCCCAGGCCACCATCGCCTTACCGCAAAACTCCTTGCCGTTGTCTGTCCTGATCACTCGTGGCAAGCCGCGCTGCATGGCCAGTCTGTCCAGCACCCTGGACACACCTTGCCCGGAAATTGCCCGCTCCACTTCGATGGCAACAGCCTCGTGGGTGGCGTCGTCGACAATGGTCAGGCACTTGATCACCCGGCCTTCCGCGGTGCGGTCGAACACGAAGTCCATCGACCACACCTCATTGGCAGCGGACGGCCGCAGGAGGGGCTGGCGCTCGCCTACCGGCACCTTCTTACGCTTTCTGCGACGCACCTGCAGGCCCGCTTCCTGATACAAGCGCTCCACTCGCTTGTAGTTCACGACCAGCCCTTTCTGTCGCAGTTTCAAATGGATCATGCCCACCCCGTAGCGTCTGTGCCGATGCGCCAGCGCGGCGATCTGCTCGCGCAGCTCAACGTTGTGGTCGGCCCGAGGCTCATAGCGCAGCGCGCTAGCGCTCATCCGCACCACCTTCAGCGCCCGCCGCTCGCTCAACCCCTTCTCGACCATGCT
>NZ_JBHFHW010000029.1:359895-410868 GCF_057333975.1 Stenotrophomonas sp. AGC87 | reverse complement strand
GATCCCAAGTGCACGCTACGTCACAAGACTTACGAGAGGCAGGCGCCTTAATCCGTTCCTTAGGATGGCGACGCTCCAACTGTCTCCCTGGTGAAATTAGCGCTGTGGAACCACCCGATCCCATCCCGAACTCGGAAGTGAAACGCAGCTGCGCCGATGGTAGTGTGGCCTAAGCCATGCGAGAGTAGGTCATCGCCAGGGTTTTTACCCCGAAAACCCCGCTGCTCACGCAGCGGGGTTTTCCTTTATTGCAGGCACCTGGTTTTTGCAGGTATCTGTTTCTCGGAAGAGACCTCTGCTGAGCTGGCGCAACGCGCTGCTCCAACCGTCTCCCTGGTGAAATTAGCGCTGTGGCACCACCCGATCCCATCCCGAACTCGGAAGTGAAACGCAGCTGCGCCGATGGTAGTGTGGCCTAAGCCATGCGAGAGTAGGTCATCGCCAGGGTTTTTACCCCGAAAACCCCGCTGCTCACGCAGCGGGGTTTTCCTTTATTGCAGGCACCTGGTTTTTGCAGGTATCTGTTTCTCGGAAGAGACCTCTGCTGAGCTGGCGCAATGCGCCGCTCCAACTGTCTCCCTGGTGAAATTAGCGCTGTGGAACCACCCGATCCCATCCCGAACTCGGAAGTGAAACGCAGCTGCGCCGATGGTAGTGTGGCCTAAGCCATGCGAGAGTAGGTCATCGCCAGGGTTTTTACCCCGAAAACCCCGCTGCTCACGCAGCGGGGTTTTCTTTATGTCCGCGATCAAGTGCGTGTCCAACGCGTGCCCGACACGCCGCGAGGTGTCGTGTCTGTCCGTAGAGCGCGCCACTGCATGGGCGTATCGTCATGGCTGCTGATGACGATGGACGAACCCCATGGCGCTGAACTGCGTGATTCTCGACGACTACCAGAACGTCGCGGTGGCGTATGCCGACTGGAACACGCTCGGCCAGGCGGTGCAGGTACGCACGCTGACGACGCCACACACCGGCGATGCACTGGTGGCCGCGCTCGGTGATGCCGACATCCTGGTGGTCATGCGCGAACGCACACCCATCACCGCGGCACTGTTGACCCGCCTGCCCCGTCTCCGCCTGCTGATCACCAGCGGCATGCGCAATGCGGCGGTCGATGTCGCGGCAGCGAAAGCACAGGGGATCATCGTCTGCGGCACCGACAGCCATCCCGAGCCTGCCGTGGAGATGACCTGGGCGCTGATCCTCGGCCTGATGCGTCAATTGGTGCCGGAGGTCAACGCGCTACGCAGCGACGGACCATGGCAGCAGACGGTAGGCCGTGACCTGTATGGTGCGCGGTTGGGACTGCTGGGGCTGGGCAAGATCGGCCAACGCGTGGCGCAGATCGGCCAGGCGTTCGGGATGCAGGTCAGTGCATGGAGTCCGAATCTCGATGCCGCCCGTGCGGCGGCGGCCGGGGTGCAATTGGCCACGTCCAAGCAGGCCCTGTTCGCCGGCAGTGACGTGGTCTCGCTGCATCTGGTCCTGGGCGAACGCAGCCGCGGGATCGTGGATGCCGACACGCTCGCCTGCCTGCCGATACACGCGTGCCTGATCAATACCGCGCGGGCCGGCCTCGTTGATCAGCAGGCATTGATCGATGCCGTGACTGAAAAGCGCATCGCCGGTGTCGGCCTGGATGTCTTCGACATCGAACCCCTCCCGGCAGGGCATCCGCTGCGCACATTACCCAGCGTCTTGGCGACGCCGCATCTGGGCTACGTCACCGAACGCAATTACCGGGACTATTTCGGCCAGGCGGTCGAGAACATCGCCGCCTGGCTGCAAGGCACGCCGCGGCGCACGCTGGGCTGAGGATCACGCCAGCGCGGACTGGCGCACGGGGTGGGCCTGGTGGCGGAACACGGCCACCGCCTGGGTGAGGTCGGCCGCCTGCGCTTCCAACAAGCGTGCGGCGGCGCTGGCTTCCTCAACGAGCGCTGCATTCTGCTGGGTGGCATCGTCCATCTGCGCCACCGTCCGGTTGACCTGATCGATGCCGGCGGCCTGCTCCTGCGAGGCCGACGAGATCTCGGCCATGATGCCGCTGACACTGGCCACGCTGCTCACGATCTCGCCCATGGTCTGCCCGGCGTCCTGCACCAGGCGCGCGCCGTCGGCGACCTGCTCCACGGAGGCATCGATCAGGCCCTTGATCTCCTTGGCTGCCTCGGCCGAACGCTGGGCCAGACTGCGCACCTCGCTGGCAACCACGGCGAAGCCGCGGCCCTGCTCTCCGGCACGGGCAGCTTCCACCGCCGCGTTGAGCGCAAGGATGTTGGTCTGAAAGGCGATCCCGTCGATCACGCGGGTGATGTCGCCGATCCGCCGCGAGGCGCTCTGGATCGCGTCCATGGTGGTCACCACCTCGCTCACCACCTGGCTGCCACGCGTGGCGACGTCGTGCGCGCCGTGCGCCAACGCACTGGCCTGGCGCGCGTGTTCGGCATTCTGGCGGACGGTGGAGGTCAGCTCCTCCATCGAGGCGGCGGTTTCCTCCAGATGGGCAGCCTGGCGTTCGGTACGCTCGGACAGATCATCGTTGCCACTGGCGATCTCACTGGCGGCCAGCGTAATCGAGCTGGTGCACTGCTTGATCCGTTCAACCATCGCGGTCAGTTGCTGCGCCGTCGCATTGGCATCGCGCTGCATGGCCTGGAACGACCCGTGGAAATCGCCCCGCATGCGCTGGTCCAGATCGCCGTCGGCCAGCGCCGAGAGCACGCGGCGGACCTCACCGACCGTGCCACCCACGCTGTCCAGCAGCTGGTTGATGCCGCCGGTCAGGCCATTGAGGAAGCTCGCGCCGCCATCGGTGGCCTGCAGGCGGCGATCAAGATCGCCCTTGCTGGCCGCCTCGACGATATCGGCCACGGCGTGTTCCAGCAGCAGTTCGTGGGTACGGTCATGCCATTCCACTGCGAAGCCCTGGCGCTGGTCCTTCGCATCGAATACCGGCGTGACAACCTGGGCGAAGTGCACCGGGCCGATCCGCACACGCCCGTGATGGGTGACCATCAGCGTATTGAGGATGGCGCGGATGCGGTCCGGATTGGCATGGAAACGATGGATGCTGCTGCCGACCAGGCGCTCGGCGTCGAAGTCGGGGAAAGCCTCACGCAGGCTGGCCTGCTGGTTGCGCAGCAGGGTCACCACCGACTGGTTCACGTAGCGGATCACGTGGTCGTTGTCGGCGATCATCATTGCGGTGCGGGAGACATCCAGCGCCTGCCGGACCTGGGCATCGTGCGTGTGTTCGACGCGATCACGCGCCTGCGCGCGTGCTGCCTCCGCGGCCAGCGAGAGCGATTGCATCTCTGCCTGCCGCAACGCCTGGCCCTGCTGCCGCACGCGCCGTGCCACCACGCCCAGCAGCAACGCCGCGACTGCGACGGGAAGCAGTGCCCAAGGCTGCCGCTGCCAGATCGCGGCGGCCACCGCGGCGGCAAGCAGCACCCCGGCCGACATCAGACAGGCGGCATCCGTGGACGGCCGGGACGTGCGCTTGCGCAGCAGGTCGGGTGGGCGGGAGGTGGCATCGGGCATGGCGGACATGGCGGCTCCAGAATCATCAGAAAGCAGAAAGCCCGCGGCGTGATCGCGCGCAGGCGGATGCCACACCCGTCACCGGCGAAGCGGTGGGCGCAGCAGCAGAAAGAAGCAGAAGGGCATGCACAGAGCACGTGCCGGCCGGTGCCATGTCGGCGGTGGCGATCACCGCCGGCATGGCCCGGTCCTGTGGGCGATGGCACGGCCAATCCGGCATTGCGACGACGTTCCCTGGAAGCCTGGGTGATGCGCGGCTTCGCAACGGCGGAGCAAGCGACGACAGTGCGGCCGATGAAGATCGGCCTGCATCATCGGTATCGGTCGCTGCCGGGATAAGTTGAGTGCGACCGTGTGTCGCACCGTGCAGGGCTTACCCGGCGAGGAAGCCCTGGATCACCTCAGCGACCACCTGCGGCTGCTCCATGTGCAGATGATGCGTGCCCGGGAACACGGCCAAGCGGCCTTCGCGCAGCAACGTGATGCGCTGGCTGCGCAACGGCTCCGGGTAATACGACTGCGCTGGCGTGGCGTAGATCACCTGGGTCGGGCATTCGATCGCGGCGAGCAGGTCGTCGATCTGCGCTTCGCTCAGGCGCATCGCGGTGGGCAGCATCAGGCGCTGATCGCTGCACCAGCTGAAACCCCCTTCAACCGGCTTGACGCCGCGTTCGACCAGCAGGCGCGCGCAGGGCTCGCTGAGCTGGTTGGCCATCATGCGGGCGCGGATCGGCGCGGCCAGATCGGGGAACACGCGCAGTCTGCGGGTGGGCAGCGCCCGCGCGGCACGCACATGCTCACGCAGGCGCTGTGCGGTTTCATTCTCCGGACCGCGCAGGCCGCCGAGGGCCTCGATCGCGATCAGGCGCTCGACGCGTTCGGGTGCGGCCGCCGCGGCAAGGCTGGCGATGCCGGCGCCCATCGAATGGCCGAGCAGCACGAAGCGGTCCCAGCCCAGCGCATCGGCGACATCGAGCACATGGCAGATCGCGCCCGGCGTGTTGTATTGCGTGCCCGGCGGCAGATGCGCGCTGTGGCCGTGGCCGGGCAGGTCGATGGCGACCAGTTCCAGACCCGGCAGCTGCGCCGCCAGCGGCACGAAACTGGCCGCGTTGTCGAGCCAGCCATGCAGGGCCAGCACACGCAGGCCCCCGCTTACAGGCGACCGCAGGCCGGCCACGGTGCTGCCGGCAACCGGCAGCGAGAACGGCTGCAGCGTCATGCCAGCGCCGCGATGCTCAGCCGCGACAGCGCCAGTGCATGCGCCTGCGCGTCATTGAGGCAGGGGATGTAGCGCATCGTCGCGCCGCGCTCGGCCACGGTCTCGGTAAAGCCCATCGCCACTTCTTCCAGGGTTTCCAGGCAGTCGGTGGCAAAGCCGGGGCAGACCACGTCCATGCTGCGCACGCCCTTCTCGGCCATCGCCCACAGGGTGGGTTCGGCGTAGGGCTGCAGCCACTTCTCACGCCCGAAACGCGATTGGTAGGTCAGCTGCCAGGCATCGTCGGCCAGCTCCAGCGCGTGGGCGATCGCGTGGGCGCTGGCTTCGCAGCGCTGCGGATACGGATCGCCGGCGTCGGCCAGGCGCTGCGGAATGCCGTGGAAGGAAAACACCAGTTTCTCGCCGCGCCCATGCTGCTCCCACCACTGGCGGATGCTGCCGGCGACGGCGGCGACCCAGTCCGGATCGACCGCGTAATCGCGCACCAGGGTCACGGTGACGCCGGGATGTTTCGGCTGCCACTCGCGCACCTGGTCCTCGATCGAGGCAGTGGTGGTGGTCGAATACTGCGGATACAACGGCAGTACCACGATCCGTTTCATGCCTTCGGCGGCCAGCCGGTCCAGCTCGGCCGGCAGCGCCGGGCCGCCATAACGCATCGCATGGCGCACCCGCAGATCGGGCATCAGGCCCTGCATGGCCTCGGCCAGCCGGCGCGTATAGACCATCAGCGGGGAGCCCTCCGGCAGCCAGACCTGGGCGTACTTGGCGGCCGAGCGGCCACTGCGCAATGGCAGGATCAGCCCGAACAGCAAGGGTTTCCAGAACAGCGGCGGAATCGCGACCACGCGCGGATCGCTGAGGAATTCAGCCAGGTAGCGACGCACCGCCGGGGCGGTTGGCGTCTCGGGCGTGCCTAGATTGACCGCCAGCACGGCGGTGTCGGGTGCGTCGAGCATGGCGTCATTCTCGCAGGTCTGCGCGATTGGCGGGATGGATTTGGATGATGAACGCGATCCAGCATGCATATCGACAGCCCCGAATACTCATTGCCGATTCATCGCCGGCCTTCTAACGTCGAGAAGCGTATCGACCCCGGTCGTACCTGCCGCTATCTTGTATGAATCGACTTTCTGGAGCCCACCCATGCGCCGCCTCAGCCTTGTTCTGCTGATCTCCGCCAGCCTGCTGTCGACCCAGGCCATGGCCGGGCCACAGGAGGACCAGCGCGCCCGCAACGCCGTGCGCGTCCTGAATGAAATCCAGGACATCCCCGAGCAGGGGATTCCCGACAAGCTGCTCGACGAAGGCCGCGCGGTCATCGTCATTCCCGACACGATCAAGGCCGGTCTGGTGATTGGCGGCCGTCGCGGCCATGGCTTGATGTCCGTCAAGACGCCGGATGGCAGCTGGTCCAACCCGGTGTTCGTGAAGCTCACCGGCGGCAGCATCGGCTTCCAGGCCGGCGTGCAGTCCTCCGATGTGGTGCTGGTGTTCCGCAACGACCGCAGCCTGGACAATCTCGTCAACGGCAAGTTCACCCTGGGCGCCGATGCCGGCGTCGCCGCCGGTCCGGTCGGTCGCAACGCCGCCGCCGCCACCGATGGCCAGCTGAAGGCCGAAATCTGGTCCTGGTCGCGCGCCCGTGGCCTGTTTGCCGGTGTGGCGCTGGATGGCGCCGTGCTGCAGATCGACGATGCCGCCAACCTGGACGCCTACGGCAGCAACACCACGCCGCGCATGGTGTTCGAAGGCCGTGTCGGCGAGCCGCCCTCGGTGGACGTGGTCGCCTTCCGTGATCGCCTGGAAGAAGCCACCTATACCGCCCGCGAGAAGCGCGGCACCGCGGGCAACGCCCCGGCGCCGGCCGCTGCGCCGCGCGCCGCCGCCGTACCGGTTCGACCTGAACAGGCACCTGCCCCGGCCGCTGCCGGCGCGACCACCGCCCCGCTGCAGTCCGTGCCGGCGCAACCGGCCGCGCAGCAAGGCTTCCAGCCGGTTGGCGACGGTGAAGTCCGGACCGAATCGCTGGACGGCAACTGACTTTTGTCACGCGCGCCGGCTTACCGCCGGTGCGCTATGCTCAACCGTCTGATCACTACGTAACGCGAGCGAGTCATGGGCACTTTCAGCATCTGGCATTGGTTGGTCGTGCTGGTCATCGTTCTGCTGGTGTTCGGCACCAAGAAACTGACCAGCGGCGCCAAGGACCTTGGCAGCGCCGTCAAGGAATTCAAGAAGGGCATGCGCGACGAGGACAAGCCGAACGCGCAGCTCAGCGACAGTTCGCGTCCGCAGGACTCGACGACGACGTCGCAGACCGAGCACGACCGCGACCCGCGCTGATCCGGGCGGCTTGGCGTGTTCGATATCGGTTTCAGTGAACTGCTGGTCATCGCGGTGGTGGCCTTGGTCGTCCTCGGCCCCGAGCGATTGCCCAAGGCAGCCCGCTTTGCCGGGCTGTGGGTGCGCCGTGCCCGCAACCAGTGGGATTCGGTGAAGCAGGAGCTTGAGCGTGAACTGCACGCCGAAGAGATCAAGCGGCAGTTCGATGATGTGAAAACCTCCATGCGCGATACCGAGTCGCAGCTGCGTGCCAGTGGCGAAGCGGTGCGCCGCGAGGCCGAGCAGATGCGCCAGGACGTGGCACGGCATGGCGATGACGTCGCCGCGGCTGCCGACGACGAACCGGTGATGACCGGCCCCGCACCGGGTTCGCCGGCCAGCGTGGCCCAGCATGTGGTGGCCACCGAGGAGGCCGAGCCGCCGCGCGATGCGATGGCGCCGCCGGGCATCGATGGCAGCGCACCGCGTGCAGATCCGCCGGCAGCCCTGCCGCCGTCGACTGACACCGCGCCGCCCACGCCTGTGCCCACGCCGTCGAACCAAGAGGCACCGCGATGAGCGAGCATGAAAGCAATGAGAGTTCGCTGGTCGAACACCTGATCGAGCTGCGTGCACGCCTGGTGCGCGCGTTGATCGGCCTGGGCGTGGTGCTGCTGGGGCTGATGCCGTTCTCGCGGCAGATCTACACGATGATCGCCGAACCGCTGATCTCGCAGCTGCCGAACGGGCAGACGATGATCGCGACCAATCCGGCCGGTGCGTTCTTCGCGCCGTTGAAACTGACCTTCTTCGTGGCGGTGTTCATCGCCGTACCGTGGCTGCTGTTCCAGCTGTGGTCGTTCGTGGCGCCGGGCCTGTATGCCCGCGAAAAACGCCTGGCGGTGCCCTTGCTGGCCTCGTCGGTGCTGCTGTTCTATCTGGGCTGCGCGTTCGCGTATTTCCTGGTACTGCCGGCGGTGTTCCACTTCCTGACCACGTTCCGCCCGGAGGTGATTGCGATCACGCCGGATGCGACGGCGTACCTGGATTTCGTGTTGGCGATCTTCTTCGCCTTCGGCACCAGCTTCGAGCTGCCGGTGGCGATGGTGATCCTGGTGCTGCTGGGCTGGATCACGCCGCAGCAGTTCAAGGAAGGTCGCGGTTACGCGGTCGTCGGCATCTTCGTGCTGGCCGCGGTGCTGACGCCGCCGGACGTGGTCTCGCAGCTGATGCTGGCCATTCCGATGTGCCTGCTTTACGAACTGGGCATCCACGCCGCGCGCTGGCTGGTGCCGCGCCCGGGCGGGAAAGAGCAGCCGGAGTAAGGCACAAACAAAAACCCCGGCCTCGGCCGGGGTTTTCGTCGATCAGGCGGCGAACACGTTGTTCGGGCCCGGCATCGGCGGCGGGGTCTGCGGCCCCTGCTGGCCGAACATCTGCTTCCACGCCGTGTAGATGGCACCGGCGAAGACCGGCATCACCACGCCCATCAGCAGCAGCTGCGCAACGAACAGCGCGAGCATCGTGCCGCCGATCAGCTGCGCGATCAGGGCCACCAGCATGACGCCGAAGTAGATCGCAAACACCGCCACGAAGGCGAGCAGGAAGAACACCAGCATCGCCAGCACGTTGTGCAGGCAGGCGCGCAGGCTCAGGCGCATCGCCTGCAGGCCGTTGCGGTGCTCGAACATCACCTGCGGCGGCAGGGTGAACAGCGCCAGCGCCATGGCCAGGAAGGTGACCACCACCAGTGCCAGCCAGAGCAGGATGCGCATCGCCGGCAGGCTCGCCATCAACTCTTCGATCTGCGCCGGGTCCGGCTGCGCGCCGGACTGGCTGATCGCGTTGAGCTGCACCATCACCTCGCTCAGGTGCTGCAGGCCGCTGCTGCCGATCAGCACCAGCAGCAACACGCCCAGGAACAGGCCGGCCACCAGCTGCGGCAGCAGCGAGGCGAGCAGGTTCAAGGCGCGCCCTTCATGCAGGCCCTGCAGCAGGTGCGACGGCTGCGCCACGCGACCCTGGTCGACTTCGCGCACGGCCCACACCAGGCCGCCGAAGAACAGCGGGCCGGCCAGCGCCATCAACAGCTGCGCCAGCGTGCTCAGCGCCGGGCTGACCATCGCCAGCGACATCACCAGCAACGCGGCCACGGCCCAGATCACGCCGAGCAGGCCCAGCGCCAACGGCGCCTTGCGCAGCAGGGTGAAACCCGACACCAGCCATTCCGCGCCGGCGGAGGCCGGCAGCTTGCGAATCTCGCTCATAACATTCCGGGACAGGGGAGAAGGCGCGAACGCCCGATTGCGGTCGATTATCCCTGTTTTCCCGGCGCGTGACCTGAAGGCCGCCCTGCGCGGCGCGGACGCTGCGTTGCGCCCGGATGACGGCGCCGCGCCGGCCTCAGGCGTTGCGTGCCTGGCGGACGAAACGGCGCAGCAGCTGGCGGGCCAGCGGCGCGGCGCTGACGTCGCGGGCGACACTGCGCGCGCAACCGCCGTGCTGGCGGATGCACTCGGCGCGGGCGCGGACGTAGCCGCGCATATGGTGGGTGGCGAACTCCGGATGGAACTGCACGCCCCAGGCATGCGCACCCCAGCGGAAGGCGTGGCAGTTGTCCTGCGCCGAGCGTGCCAGGATCGCCGCGCCCTCGGGCGCGCGAAGCACCGTCTGCAGATGGGTGGCGTGGGCCGGAAAGCGTGCGGGCAAGCCGCCGAACAGCGGATCGTCGATTGCGGAAGGATCCAGCGCCAGCTCGATCGTGCCGGACTCGCGCCCGGCCGGGTTGTAGGCGACTTCGCCGCCCAGCGCGTGGGCGAGCAGCTGGTGGCCGTAGCAGATGCCAAACACCGGGCGGTCGTCGTGGGCGGCAGCGCGCAGCCACTGCGCGCTGCGTTCGCTCCACTCGGCGCGGTCGGTGACGTAGGCGGCCGAACCGCTGACGATCACGCCGGCAAAATCGCGGTGGCTGGGCAGGGTGCCGCCATGCTCGACATCGACCACCACGGTCTCGTCGGCGTCCAGCCCGGCCGCGACCCGGATCCAGTGCGAAAACCGCCCGTAGCGGCGCAGCGAGGCGACGGGTTGGCCGGTTTCAAGAATCAGGAACGGGGCGGAATTCATCCGGGGGAGGCAGGACCGAGAGGACTTCCTCGATTGTAGTCAGCCCTGCCGCTACCTTTTCAAGCCCTGCGCGACGCAGGGTTCGCACCCCTTCAGCACGTGCGGCACGGTTGAAGGCGGCCAGATCCATGTCCGCGCGGATGTGCCGGCGCAGGCTGGAACCCAATGGCAGCAACTCATACAGGCCGACGCGGCCGAGGAAACCGGTGCGCCGGCAGTCGATACAGCCGACCGGTGCATATGGCGTGGGCGCCTCAGGTAATGCCGCATCGGCATCAGTCAGCACCGCCCATTGCTCGGCCGAGAGCACCGTGGGCACCTTGCAACTGCTGCACAGGGTGCGCACCAGGCGCTGGGCCAGCACCCCGTTGAGGGTGGAGGCGAGCAGGTAATGCGGCACGCCCAGATCGAGCAGCCGCGTGATCGCCGAGGGCGCATCGTTGGTGTGCAGGGTGGACAGCACCAGGTGGCCGGTCAACGAGGCCTGCACCGCCATCTGCGCGGTCTCCAGGTCGCGGATCTCGCCGATCATGATGATGTCCGGGTCCTGCCGCAGCAGGGTGCGCACGCCGCTGGCGAAATCCAGGTCGATGTTGGTCTGCACCTGCATCTGGTTGAATTCCGGCGCGATCATTTCGATCGGGTCTTCCACTGTGCAGACATTCACGTCCGGGGTGGCCAGCCGCTTCAGCGTGGAATACAGGGTGGTGGTCTTGCCCGAGCCGGTCGGCCCGGTGACCAGCACGATGCCGTGCGGGCGCTCGACCAGGGCGGTCCAGCCGGCCGCCTCCTGCGGGCTGAAGCCGAGCTGGTCGATGCTCTTGAAGGCGGCATCCGGGTCGAAGATGCGCATCACGCACTTTTCGCCGAACGCGGTGGGCATGGTCGACAGGCGCATTTCCACTTCCCGCCCACCCGGGGAGCGGGTCTTGATGCGGCCGTCCTGCGGGCGCCGGCGCTCGGCCAGGTCCATGCGGCCCAGCACCTTGATCCGGCTGACCACGGCGGTCATCACCGCCGGCGGCACCTCGAACACCTTGTGCAGCACGCCATCGATGCGGAAGCGCATGCGCCCCATGTCGCGGCGAGGCTCCAGATGGATGTCCGAAGCGCGCTGCTCGTAGGCGTACTGCAACAGCCAGTCGACGATGTGCACGATGTGCTGGTCGTCGGCGTTGACGTCGCCGGCGCGGCCCAGCTCGACCAGCTGCTCGAAGCTGGGCAGGGTGCTGCTGGTCTCGCCGCGGACATCGCCACGGGCGCCGCGCACCGAGCGCGTCACCCCGTAGAACTCCATGGTGTAGCGGTGCAGATCCAGCGGGTTGACCATCGCCAGCTCGATCCGGCGGCGGCTCAGGTGCTGCAGGTCGCGCAGCCATTCCTGGGCCAGCGGCTCGCTGGTGGCGACCAGCACGCGCTCGCTGTCCACCGCCAGCGGCAGGAAGCGATGGCGGCGGGCATAGGCATGGGAGACCAGGGCGGTGACCGCCGAAACATCGACCCGGGTCGGGTCCACCCGCAGGTAGCGCACACCCGCGCGCTTGGCCAGCCACTCGCTGAGGCGTTCCAGGCCGAGCTCACCGCCGCCGCTGGCGCCCAGCTTCAGGTTGGCCAGCAGCACCAGCGGGTGGACCTCGCTGGCGTTGCGCGCGCCCGGGGCGGAGAAGCGGATGCGCTCCAGATCGGCGGCGGCGACCAGGCCATCGGCGACCAGCGCCGCGGCGACCTTGTCGAAATCGAGGCGGCCGTGCGGCAAGGGGAGAACCCCCTCAGGGACGCTGGCAGAAGCCGCTGGCAGGCGTGGATCCATCCTCCATTTCCCCAGGCACGGAAGGCCCGTGCGGTCGGTCGCTATACTAGCGCACCCCTTCTGCAGGCAAGAATCCGCCGCATGTCCGCGATCCCGAACGTTCCGATCACTTTCCAGGGCCTGATCCAGACCCTCAACCAGTATTGGGCGCAGCAGGGCTGCGTGCTGATCCAGCCGCTGGACCTGGAGGTGGGTGCGGGCACCTTCCACCCGGCCACGTTCCTGCGCTCGATCGGTCCGGAAAGCTGGAATGCCGCGTATGTGCAGCCTTCGCGCCGCCCGACCGATGGCCGCTACGGCGAGAACCCCAACCGCCTGCAGCGCTACTACCAGTACCAGGTGGCGATGAAGCCGAGCCCGGACAACATCCAGCAGCTGTATCTGGATTCGCTCAAGGCGCTGGGCATCGATCCGCTGGTGCATGACCTGCGCTTCGTCGAGGACAACTGGGAATCGCCGACCCTCGGCGCCTGGGGCCTGGGCTGGGAAGTGTGGTTGAACGGAATGGAAGTCACCCAGTTCACCTATTTCCAGCAGGCCGGCGGCCTGGAGTGCAAGCCGGTACTCGGCGAGATCACCTATGGTCTGGAGCGCCTGTGCATGTACCTGCAGAACTGCGACAACGTCTATGACCTGATCTGGACCTACGGTCCGGATGGCACCCCGGTCACCTATGGCGATGTGTACCTGCAGAACGAGATCGAGCAGAGCACCTACAACTTCGAATACGCCGACGTGGACGAAATGTTCCATCGTTTCGATGCCTGCGAAAAAGAAGCGCAGAAGCTGGTCGATGTCGGCCTGCCGCTGCCCGCGTATGAGCAGGTCTGCAAGGCCAGCCACGCGTTCAACCTGCTGGATGCGCGCCGCGCGATCAGCGTGACCGAGCGCCAGCGTTACATCCTGCGCGTGCGCGCGCTGGCCCAGGCCGTGGCCAAGCTGTACGAGGCCAAGCGCCTGGAAGCGGTGGCCGCCAAGGAGGTGCAGGCATGAACACGATGCAGCCGCTGCTGATCGAACTGGGTACCGAAGAACTGCCGGTCAAGGCGCTGCCGGGCCTGGCCCAGGCCTTCTTCGATGGCGTCGTGGACGGCCTGACCAAGCGTGGCGTGACCATTGAACGGGGCGATGCCAAGCCGCTGTCGACCCCGCGCCGCCTGGCCGTGCTGCTGCCCGGCGTGGCGGTGGAACAGCCGGAACAGCACAGCGAAGTGCTGGGCCCGTACCTGAACATCGCGCTTGACGCTGAGGGTCAGCCGACCAAGGCGCTGCAGGGCTTCGCGGCCAAGGCCGGGATCGACTGGACCGCGCTGGAACGCACCAGCGATGCCAAGGGCGAGCGCTTCGTGCACCGCTCCACCACGCCGGGCGCGCGCACTGCGACGCTGCTGCCGGAGATTCTGCGCGAGGCGATCGCCGCGATGCCGATCCCCAAGCCGATGCGCTGGGGCAGCCACACCTACGGCTTCGCCCGCCCGGTGCATTGGCTGGTGCTGTTGCACGGCCCGGACATCATCGAGGCCGAGGTGCTGGGCCTGAAGGCCGACCGCATGAGCCGCGGCCATCGCTTCATGCATGACAAGACCGTGTGGCTGAGCGCGCCGGAGGACTACGTCGCCTCGCTGCAGGCCGCCTATGTGCTGGTCGACGCCGACGCGCGCCGTACCCGCATCGTCGAGCAGGTCAACGCGGCGGCCGCGCAGGCCGGCGGCCAGGCGCGCATCACCCCGGACAACCTGGAACAGGTGGTCAACCTGGTCGAATGGCCGGCGCCGGTGCTGTGCAGTTTCGAGCGCGAATTCCTGGCGGTGCCGCAGGAAGCGCTGATCGAGACGATGGAGATCAACCAGAAGTTCTTCCCGGTGCTCGATGCCAGCGGCAAGCTGACCGAGAAGTTCATCGGCATCGCCAACATCGACTCCAAGGACGTGGCCGAAGTGGCCAAGGGCTACGAGCGCGTGATCCGTCCGCGCTTCTCCGATGCCAAGTTCTTCTTCGACGAAGATCTGAAGCAGGGTCTGGAAGCGATGGGCGACGGCCTGAAGACCGTCACCTACCAGGCCAAGCTCGGTTCGGTGGCCGACAAGGTCACCCGCGTGGCGGCCCTCGCCGAGGCCATCGCGCCGCAGGTGGGTGTGGACCCGGTGCTGGCCAAGCGTGCTGCGGTGCTGGCCAAGAACGACCTGCAGTCGCGCATGGTCAACGAGTTCCCGGAACTGCAGGGCATTGCCGGCCGGCATTACGCCGTGGTCGGCGGGGAGTCGCCCGAGGTCGCGCTGGCCATCGACGAGGCTTACCAGCCGCGCTTCGGTGGGGATGACATCGCGCTGTCGCCGCTGGGCAAGGTGCTGGCCATCGCCGAGCGTCTGGACACGCTGGCCGGTGGCTTTGCCGCAGGCCTGAAGCCGACCGGCAACAAGGATCCGTTCGCGCTGCGCCGCAATGCGCTGGGCCTGGCCCGTACGGTGATCGAGAGCGGGTTCGACCTGGATCTGCGCGCGCTGATCGGCACCGCCATCGCCGGCCTGCCGGCAGGCGTGCAGCCCAGTGCCGAACGCAAGACCGAGGCGCTGCCGCAGGACCTGTACGACTTCGTGATCGACCGCCTGCGCGGCTATTACGCCGACAAGGGCGTGCCGGCCACGCACTTCAACGCGGTCGCCGAGTTGAAGCCGGCCTCGCTGTACGACTTCGACCGCCGCATCGATGCCATCGGCACCTTTGCCGCGCTGCCGGAAGCCGAAGCACTGGCCGCGGCCAACAAGCGCATCCGCAACATCCTGCGCAAGGCCGAGGGCGAGATCCCGGGGATGATCGACCCGGCGCTGCTGGCCGAGCCGGCCGAAAGCGAACTGGCCGAAGCGGTGGAAGCAGCCATTGATGACAGCAACGCCAGCCTGCACCAGAAGGACTACGTGAGCGTGTTGAACCGGTTGGCGCGTCTGCGCCCGCAGGTGGACGCGTTCTTCGATGCGGTGATGGTCAATGCCGAGGATCCTGCGCTGCGGGCCAATCGCCTGGCCCTGCTCAAGCGCCTGGGCGACCGCCTGGGCAGCGTGGCGGCGATCGAACACCTGTCCAACTGATGCGGCGGGGCCGCGCGCCCCACGGTGGACCAGAAGGCGCGACGGCTTGGGCTGTTCGCGCCTTCTTCGTCTTCAGGCGCGGCGAGTGCCGCGCGCTTCGTTCGCGCTGGATGCGTCATGGGGCGTCGCGGACGGTTCTGTCCGACACCGTGCTGCCATCGATCAGGGCCGATGCGTCACTCGCGACTTTCTCGCGGAATTTAACGGCTTCTTCACCGGCGTTCTGAAACGGCCACGCCGATTTCGCATGCTCGCGATGGCCCGTTATGCTGTCGCCATGCAGCCAACGAAATTCGCCCTTCCGCTGATGTTCCTGTCCCTTGCCACCGCCTCGGTGGCACATGCGCGGGGGACCATCGAGAAAGTGGACATCAAAGGATTGGACAAGGGCGACGATGCCGAGATGATCGAGAACATCGAGGTCTCGCTGTCCCTGTACGACACCATCGGCAAGGTCCAGGGCGAGTCGCGGCTGGAATATCTGTTGTCGCAGGCAGAGCGCCAGACCCGCGAGGCGCTGGAGCCGTTCGGGTATTACAACCCGACCATCACCGTGGAAAGCCCCCGCGAGGGCGAGAACCTGCGCGTGGTGATCCAGGTCGAGAAGGGACCGCCAACCCTGGTCCGCCGCGAGCACATCGACATCACCGGCCCGGGCCAGCTGGACCAGTACCTCCAGGAAGACCTCGAGAAATTCAAGCCGCGCAAGGGCCAGCGGTTCGAGCACACCGAGTACGAAGCCAGCAAGATCCGGGTGACCCGGCGCCTGGCCGAGCGAGGGTATTTCGATGCCGATTTCACCCAACGCCAAGTGCAGATCACCCGTGCCGAGAACGCGGCCGACGTCGATCTGACCTGGGACAGTGGCCGCCGCTACAACATGGGCGAGATCCGCTTCCATCAGGATTACTTCGTCGACAAGCTGTTCGACCCGCTGGTGTACTGGGACGAAGGCAGTTACTTCCACGAAGGCAAGCTGGACCGCCTGCGCGAATCGTTGACGAAGCTCGATTACTTCAGCGTGATCGACATCCAGCCGCGCCCGGACCAGGCCGATGACAACGGCGATGTGCCGGTGGACGTCAACCTGACCCGCGCCAAGCGCACGATCTACACCGCCGGCCTGAGCTACGGCAGCGAGAGTGGCGCCGGTGTGCGCGGTGGCCTGGAGCGGCGCTTCCTCAACAGCCGCGGCCACAAGATGAACACCCAGCTCGACTATGCGCAGAAGCGCAAGAGCCTGGTCACCAGCTACCGCATCCCGGGCTTCGCCTGGCTCGACGGCTGGTATGCGTTCACCGCCAGCGCGTATGACGAGCAGACCGATTACATCGACCTGCGCAACTTCAAACTGTCGGCCAGCCGCAGCGGTGAGATCAACGAGTACTGGACCGCGATCGCCTCGATCAACGCCCTGCGCGAGCGCTGGCGTTACGCCTCGGGCACCGAGTTCACCGATGCGGTCTACAACAGCTCCACGCTGGTCTACCCGCAGCTGGTCGCCGACTACGTCAACGTGGACGATGAGATGTTCCCGCGTCGTGGCCTGAGTGGCAGCGCCACCCTGCGCGGTGGCATCGAAGGCGCCGGCTCGGACACCAGCTTCGTGCAGGCCAACATGGTGCTGCGCTGGTATGTGCCGATCGGCGACAGCGACCGCCTGATCCTGCGTGGCGAAGGTGGCACCACCTGGACCAGCGACCTGGTGGCGATGCCGCCGAGCCTGCGCTTCTTCGCCGGTGGCGACCGCAGCATCCGCGGCTATGCCTTCCGCGAAGTCGGCCCGCGCACTGCACCACCGGACAAATACGCGCTCGGTGCGAAGAACCTGGTGGTCGGCTCGGCCGAGTATGAGCATTACTTCAAGGGCGGGCCGTGGGGTGCGGCGGTGTTCGTCGATACCGGCAGCGCGTTCGACAATACGATCGATCTGCACACCGGCGTGGGCTTCGGCGTGCGCTGGAAATCGCCGGTGGGCCCGGTGCGCGTGGATATCGCGCACGGCCTGAACAACCCGGATTCGCAGTTCCAGCTGTACCTGAATATCGGAGCGGACCTGTGAGCACGCCGACACCTTCCGCCCCCGCCACCCCGCCGCCGCCGCGGGTGCGTTTCTACCGCAAGCGCCGCTTCTGGGCGTGGTCCGGCTTCACCGTGCTCGGCCTGGTGCTGCTGGCCCTGCTGCTGGTGTACTGGCTGCTGCAGACCGTGGCCGGCCGCGATGTGCTGCTGGCCCAGGTAGTCGCGCGGTTGCCGGTCGGCGCCTCGCTCACCTGGAGCAAGGTGGATGGCCCGGTCGCCGGGCCGTTGGTGCTGCACGATCTGGACTTCCGCTACGACGACATCCACTTCACCGCCGAACGCGCCTACCTGGATCCGGACATCCGGCCGCTGCTGGGTCGCAAGCTGCAGCTCGATGCGCTGCAGATCAAGAACGCCACGCTGAACCTGGCCAAGAGCGATGAGCCGTTCGAGTTGCCCTCGTGGCCGGACTCGCTGCCGCAGATCGAAATGCCGCTGGCGATCCAGGCCGATACGATCATCATCGATGGCTTCCGCATTACCCAGGCGCAGCAGCCGCTGATCGACATCGCCAAGGTGCGCGGTGGCGTGGAGATCGCCAATGGCGAATTCCGCGCGACCCAGCTGAAGGTCGACAGCGACATGGGCGATTTCCGCGTGGACGGCCGTTATCTGCCGCGCAGCGATTACGACACCGACATCACCATCGGCGCGCTGATGCCGGCACCGCGCGGGCGTACCCCGGCCCGGCTCGGCCTGGTCGCCCGCGGCGATCTGGGCCATATGGAAGTGGCGATCGCCGGCAATGCACCGGCGCCGCTGCAGGCCAGCCTGGTCTTTGATGGCCGCACCGACCCGGTGTGGAAACTCGCCGCGCGCAGCAAGGAACTGGACCTGGCGCTGCTGGTGCCGGGGATGGACGCGAGCACCAGCACGCCGATGGCGCTGGATGTGCAGGCCGACGGCAAGGGTGGCCAGGCCAATCTGCAGGGCAGCTTCAAGCAGGGCGACATCGCGGTGGAACTGGCGCCCTCCAAGGTCGGCCTGGCCGACCAGGTACTGACCGTGTCGCCGCTGCAGGTGAAGGGCTTTGGTGGGCAGGCGCGGCTGGAAGGCATCGCTGATTTCACCGACAAGGAAAACGCCAGCCTGCGCTTCTCCATCGTCGCCAACGACCTCACCTTCGTGCCCGCCGCCGATACCACCACCCCGGGCGCCGCTGCGCCGGTGCCGGTGACGTTGAAAGCAGCGCGCATGGGCCTGGCCGGCACGCTCAAGGCGTGGGCGGCCGTCGGCCGTGCCTCGGTGGAACGCGAGAAGCAGGTGGCCGATCTGCAGTTCGACGTGCGCGGCAACGACCAGGCGGCCGTGATCAAACAGCTGCAGGCCAGCACGCCGGGCGGGTCGCTCGATGTCACCGGCCAGGTGGCCTGGGCACCGCAGCTGGATTGGGACGTGGCCGGAAAACTGGCCGGCTTTGATCCGGGCTACTTCGCACCGGGCTGGGACGGCAAGCTGTCCGGTTCGTTTGCCTCAAAGGGCCGCCAGTTGCCGCCGCCGGCCGGCAGTCCGGCCGGTACGGCTGGCAGCTACGAAGCCACCGTCGATGTGCCCGGCATCAAAGGCACGCTGCGCAAGCGCGCGCTGGATGCACAGGGCAAGTTCGCGCTGCGCGGCGAGCAGGGCGAGGGCAACCTCAGGCTGGCGCTGGGCAACAGCCGCCTGACCGCCAAGGGCTCGGTGGGCGACCGCCTGGATATCGATGCGCAGCTGGAGCCGGTGCAGCTGGACGACCTGCTGCCCAACAGCAGCGGCAGCCTGCGCGGCCACGTGCTGATCAAGGGCGCGCGTACCGCACCGGACATCACCGCCGATCTGGTCGGCAGTGGCCTGCGCTGGGACGACTGGAGCGCTGAGGCGATCAGCATCAAGGGGCGCCTGCCGTGGCAGGGCGACAGCGGCACGCTGGCGGTGCAGGGCAGCAAGATCCAGGTCGGCATGCTGCTGGACACGCTCAACGTGAATGCCCGCGGCAGCCTCTCCAATCTGCGCCTGGATGCACAGACGAAAAACGAGCTGGGTGCTGTCGCGCTGGAAGGCGGCGTGCGCCAGCAGGGCCAGGCCTGGCGCGGTGATCTGACCGCGCTGCGTATCGCACCGGTCAAGGGCGATGCCTGGAGCCTGCGTGCGCCTGCCACCTTCAGCGTGCAGGGCAGCAACGTCACCTTGAGCGATGCGTGCCTGGGTGCCGCCACCGGCGGCGCGCTGTGCGCCAGTGCGAACTGGCCGCGCGAAGGCCTGCTGGTGCGCGGCGATGCGTTGCCGCTGGCGCTGGTGCAGCCGTGGCTGCCCCCGCAGTCCGGCCGCCGCATCTTCCTGCGCGGTGAAGTGAATCTGGATGGGCGCATCCGCCCCCGCGGCAACGCGTGGGAAGGCAGCGCCTCGGTCACCTCGCGCGAAGGCGGGGTACGCCTGGGCGACAACGCGCGTGGCGAGCTGGTGCGCTACGACCAGTTCTCGGTGAACCTGGAGATGACCCCGCAGCAGATCAACGCCAAGCTCGGTGTCGGTTTCCAGGGCGACGGCTTCGTCGATGCCAAGGTGCAGACCGGGTGGGATGCCAACGCACCGCTGACCGGCGAGCTGTACATGAACATCGCGCGGCTGTACTGGCTGGAACTGTTCTCGCCCGACATCGTGCGCCCGACCGGCCTGATCGAAGGCCACGTCAGCCTGCGCGGCACGCGTGGAACGCCCTCGCTGGGTGGTGAGGCGACGCTGAGCAAGTTCAATGGCGAGTTCCCCGCGCTCGGCCTGACCTTCGCCGAAGGCAAGGGCAGCTTCACCGCGCAGCCGGACGGCTCGGCCAAGATCACCGCGCAGGCCAACTCCGGCAAGGGCACGCTGTACGTGGATGGCGGGCTGTCGTGGTTCGGCGATGCACAGCCGCTGCAGCTGCATATCCACGGCGAAAACGTGCTGCTGGCCAACACCAGCGAGCTGCGCGTGATCGCCAACCCGAACCTGGACTTCACTCTGGCCGGCAGCGCGATGCAGCTGCGCGGCACCGTGCACGTGCCTGAAGCGGATCTGGACCTGGAGCGCCTGGACCGTGGCACCTCGGTCTCCGAAGACGTGGTGGTGCTGGATCCGGTCGATTCGGAAGAGGGCCCCAGCTCGCCGCTGGACATGGACCTGACCGTGAGCCTGGGCGACAAGGTCAAGATGGCCGGGTTCGGCCTGAAGGGTGCGCTGACCGGCAAGATGCAGGTGTGGGCACGCCCCGGGCGTGAGATGACCGCCAACGGCGGGCTGGAAGTCAGTGGGCGCTACAAGGCCTACGGCCAGGACCTGACCATCACCCGCGGCAACTTGAACTGGAACTACAACGCGGTCTCCGATCCGCGCATCAACATCCGTGCCCAGCGCGCCGTGGGCGATGTCACCGCCGGCATCGACGTGACCGGGCGGGCGCAGTCGCCGCGTGTGGATGTGTGGTCGGAACCGGCGATGTCGCAGTCCGAAGCACTGGCCTACCTGGTGCTGGGACGCAGCCTCACCGGTGCCAGCAGCGATCAGGCCCAGCAGGTCAACGCGGCCTCGGCGGCGCTGTCGGCCGGCAGCGGCCTGCTCGCTTCCCAGCTGGGCGCCAAGCTCGGCCTGGACGACGCCGGCGTGAGCCAGTCGCGCGCGCTGGGTGGCTCGGTGATCGGCTTCGGCAAGTACATCTCGCCCAAGCTTTACATCGGCTACGGCGTCTCGCTGGTCGGCAGTGGCTCGGTGCTGACACTGAAGTACCTGCTGCGCCGTGGCTTCGATGTGGAGCTGGAATCGAGCACGGTGGAGAACCGTGGGTCGCTGAACTGGCGGCGGGAAAAATGACGGCGTGCACTGCCGGGTTGCAGGTGCCTGCAGCCCGGTAGGCGATTGCCATTGGTCATGCGGCCGTATGCGGCCGTATGCGGCCGTGGTCATCTTCGGGACGCGCTGAGGTTCCTGCGCAGGTCGATGAACCAGAACACCAGCGAGAGCGCGATCCCCGCCACCGGCCAGATCACGCCGAGGATCAGCGGCAGTGCATTGGCCTCGCGGTGTGGATCCGGGCCACGCGTCCTGGCGCGCGTCATCGCGATGAGGGCCAAGCCGAATACCCAGGCGCGGTCGAGCGACATCAACAACAGCCCATCCATTCCCAGCGCCCGCTGTGCCCACATCGCAGTTCCCACCGCGGCGGCCGCTGTCGGCAGGAAGGCCCAGCGCAGCCAGGCCGGTCCACGTGCATCGCTTTCATGGGCGCACTGCCAACGCAGCAACGCCCTGTAGCCGAGGAGCAGCAGCCAGCCGAAAGGGATCATCAGGGTCGCCACGGCGATCATCATCGCGCCCCGGCCCGCGCTCACCGCGGGGCTGGCGTGGACGCCCCACGCGGTTACCAGCCCCATGAAGAGGCCGATGATCGCGCACCGCAGCGCGCCGTAGCGAAGATGGACGCGATGCGATGGCTCGCCGAACCTCGCCCAGAAGCCGACCTGGTTCGGATCCAGTCCTGCGGGTACCTCTTCTGCCGGCCAATACTCCAGTGCGGCCAGCAGGTAAGGGGTGTCACGGGCACGGGTGGGGACGATCGCCTCGAGACGGTTGCGCCAATGCGGACGCTGCTCACCCAGGCGCGCCACGGCCTCATCGACTTCCTGCGTGGACAGATAGCGATCACTGCATCGTTCATAGGCGACGCGGAGCGCGCCCCGCGACGTGGGCAGCAGCAGCCATGCCTGTCGACACCGCCGGGCCACTGCCGCCAGCCATAGCGGATCGAGGTCAAGCGCAATATCGTCCCAGTCAAACCCCTGTATCACTACGTTGAAGTGCGCCTCCGACAGCGGCGGATGTTCCCGCTGCAGGTGGCCCAGCAGTGCCCATCCAACGTCGTTGCGAAACCGCAGCGACCAGCCCAGCGCCCGGTCCTGCAGCAGCACGGCCAATGCGGATGCATCGGCGACGGCCGCGTACTGGACGAGCTCAAGTGCCGCGACATGCGGGTCCAGAACCGGCGCAGCCGGTCCGGTGACGGCGACGCGTGGAGAAGCGGGAGGCTCTACACCCGCTTGTCGGGCGTCGAATGCGTCGGACGCATCGGATGCATCGTGTCGCTCGTCTGTCGCGCTGCGGCACAGTGCAAGCGCATGCTGGTAGCAGGCATGCAGGTCCTGGAAGGCGTCCGCATCGTCATCGGGCCGGTGGGAGCGCAGCAGGCGTGCATACGCGCGTTTGATCGCGCGCTCGTCGCCCTGTCCGGCAAGTTCCAGTAGTTCCTCGCCGGCACTCACAATTCAGCCTCCAGCGCATCCAGCGCCGCACTGAACGCCTCGCGCTGTTCGGAAATACGTGCGATGTCCTGGCATTCCAGGGTGGAACGAAACTGCGCCAGCCATGCCTGCACCTGGTCCCGTTCGTCGATGTACTCCGCATACACCCGCTCGGCGCGTGCCATCAGCGCCACGTTCGGCAGGTGCTCGCGCGGGTGCACCTTCAATGCCTGCAGCGCGGCCAACCGCGCCTGGATCTGTGCAGCATCCAGCGCGCCCTCATTGCGCTGCAGGACCAGGTCGTGTCTGCGACCGTCGCTGGTGTCGGTGATCTCTACCTGCAGCAGGCCGTCGACGTCGTAGGTGAAGCGCACGCGGAAACTGCCATCGCCACCGCGGGTGGCATCGATGGGTATTTCCAGCCGGCCGAGCATGATGTTGCGTTCCACCACGGGATGTTCGCCCTGGTAGACACCCACCGACAGAATCTTCTGCTTGTCCGACACCGGGCTGATCGACTGCTCACGGCTTACCGGCACCACGCTGTTGCGCGGAATCAGCGGGAGGAAGTAACCCGGGTGATAGCGACCGCGTTCGTCCATCCGCGATATGTCGATGCCAAGCGTGTAGGGGCACACGTCAGTCAACACGACTTCATTCAGATCGATGGCCCGTTCCTTCAGGCCCGCCGCGAGGGTGGCCCCCAGCGCGATGGCCTGGTCCGGGTGGATGTGCCGCAACGGCAGGCGGCCCAGCAGCCGTGTCGCAAGTCGCCCGACCATCGGCATGCGCACCGCGCCGCCAACCAGCACCACGTCATCAATCTGATCGGCCCCCAGCCGCGCGTCACGCAGCGCTCGCTCGATGGGCAGGCGCATGCGCTGCAGCAACGGTGCGGCAAGCGTCTCGAAGCGCTCCGCGGTGCAGTCCCATTGCACCACCGCACCCAGCAGCTGGATCTGCAGTGTGCTGTCGCCACGGGTCGACAGGCCTTGCTTGAACGCTTCCATCTGCTGGCGCAGGCGTGCGAGCTCCGGCGCCGGCAACTGTTTCAGATCGGTGGCGGTATCGGTCGCGAACGCCTGCAGCAGCACGTCCAGGAAGTCCTCGCCACCCAGGAACGTATCGCCCGCCGACGCATGCACCTCGACGACGCCATCAAACAACTCAAGGATCGACACATCGAACGTGCCACCGCCCAGGTCCAGCACCAGGACCCGGCCTTCGCCCTCGCGGTCGCGCAGGCCATAGGCCAACGCGGCGGCGGTCGGCTCATTGATCAACCGTTCAACGCGGATGCCGGCCAACTCTCCCGCCGTGCGCGTGGCCTTGCGCTGCGCATCGCTGAAGTAGGCCGGCACGCTGATCACGGCCTCTTCGATACGAACCCCAAGTGCCGCCTCGGCGTCGGCAAGCAGCGATCGCAGTACCAGGGCGGAAAGCTCCTCAGGACGGAACCGGCGCTCCCCGAGCATGACTTCGTGGTCGGTACCCATCAGTCGCTTGAAGGTTGCCGTCGTCAGTTGGGGATGGGTCACCAGCCGCTCCCGGGCGGCCCTCCCGACCAGCACCGTATCGCCCTCCAGGCTGACCACCGAGGGTGTCAGCAGGTCACCGTCAGCATTGGAAAACAGGCGGCCCCCTTGGCCGTCATGCACCCCGATCAACGAATGCGTCGTGCCCAGATCGATCCCTACGATCATTCCTGCCATCTCCCCCTGAGAAGTGCCGATTCTAGCCAGCCCCGGCCACCCCTGACCATC
The DNA here is from genome assembly GCF_057333975.1 of Stenotrophomonas sp. AGC87. NCBI lineage: Bacteria > Pseudomonadati > Pseudomonadota > Gammaproteobacteria > Lysobacterales > Lysobacteraceae > Stenotrophomonas > Stenotrophomonas sp. AGC87. The sequence continues at coordinate 386,662 of NZ_JBHFHW010000029.1, read as the reverse complement.
GGCCGTTGCCCTGCCGGGCCTCAGTGGCTAAGGTCTCGGGCTGTTCTGACGTACCGGATGTGCCCATGTCTTCACGCAAACCCCTCACCGCCGCGCTGGCGCTTGGCCTGACCCTCGCCGCCGGCGCCCATGCCGATGAAGGCATGTGGATGCCGACCCAGCTGCCGGACCTGGCCAAACCGCTGAAGGCGGCCGGCTTCAAGGGCAACCCGGGCGACCTGGCCAACGTCACCGCGCCGCCGCTGAGTGCGGTGGTGCGGGCCGGTGGCGGCACCGGTTCGTTCGTCTCCGACGACGGCCTGCTGCTGACCAACCACCATGTGGCCATGGGCGTGATCCAGTACAACACCTCGCCCGAGCACAACCTGATCAACGAAGGCTTCATCGCCAAGGGCCGCAGCGATGAGCGCGCGGCCAACCCGGATTTCCGCGTGCTGGTCACGGTCGGGTTCGACAAGGTCACCGATGAGGTGCTGCGCGATGCGCGCGGCAAGACCGGGCGGGCGTACTTCGATGCCGTGGACCGCGCCAGCAAGCAGCTGGTGGCTGAGTGCGAGAAGGAAGGCAACATCCGCTGCAGCGTGGCGGACATGTACTACGGCACCGATTTCTATCGCATCCGCCAGCTCGAGCTGAGCGATGTGCGCCTGGTCTACGCGCCGCCGCGCGCGATCGGCAACTACGGCGATGAGATCGACAACTTCATGTGGCCGCGCCACACCGGCGATTTCACCCTGCTGCGTGCCTACGTGGGCAAGGACGGCAAGCCCGCCCCTTATAGCGTGGACAACGTGCCGTACCACCCGCCGGCGCATTTGAAGATGGCGATCGACGGCCCGAAGACCGGCGATTACGCCATGCTGGCCGGCTATCCGGGCATCACCTACCGCCATCGTACCGCCGCGGAATTCGCCAGCCAGATCGATGCCGTGCTGCCGCGCCGCGTGGCGGTGTTCCAGCAGATGATCGACACCATCGAAGCGGCCAGTGCGAAGGACGCGCAGGCACGCACCCGTTACGCCTCGCAGCTGCAGTCGCTGAAGAACAACCGCAAGCGCGCCGCTGGCGAGCTGGAAGGCCTGCTGCGCAGCGATGCCAAGGCGCAGCGTGCGGCCGATGAGGCAGCGATGCTGCAGGCCACCGACGCGAAGTACCGGGACGATATCCAGTCCCTGCTGACCTCGCTGTCCAGCGGCGCCTCGGTGGGCGAGCGCGATCTGCTGCTCGATCTGCTCGCGGCGCAGAGCCAGCTGCTGCGCTCGGCACTGACCCTGGAACGCCTGCGCATCGAATCGGCCAAGCCCGATGCCGAGCGTGACACGGGCTACCAGCAGCGCGATCTGGCCTTGATCGAAGGCGTGCTCAAGCAGGTCCAGCGCCGTTACGATCCGGCCATCGAAAAAGCCCTGCTGACCACGCTGCTGACCCGCTACCAGCAGCTGCCGGATGCGCAGCGCGTGCCCGCGTTCGACGCGGCCTTCGGCCGTACCCCGGCCGCACTCGCCAAGACTCTGGATACGCTGTACGCGAACACGCACCTGGGCGACGAAGCCGAGCGCCTGTCGCGCTTTGCCGCGGCGAAAGAGGGCAAGGCGCTGGCACGCGATCCGCTGATCGATCTGGCTGGCCCGCTGGTCGCCGCGCAATTGCGCCTGGATGACGAGCGCAAGACCCGCGAAGGCGAGCAGCTGCGCCTGCGCCCGGCGTACATGCAGGCGCTGTTCGCCTGGCGTGCCAAGCAGGGCCGCGCGGTCTACCCGGATGCGAACCGTACGCTGCGCATCAGCTACGGCAAGGTCGAGGCACTGTCGCCGCGTGACGCCGTGCATTTCGACCCGGTGACCACCGTGGCCGGCATCGTCGAGAAAAACACCAACGCTTATCCGTTCGATGCGCCCAAGCCGCTGCTGGACGCGATCGCCAAGGGTGATTTCGGCTCCACCGCCGATCCGGTGCTGAAGACCCAGACGGTCAATTTCCTGACCAACCTGGACACCACCGGGGGCAACTCCGGTTCGCCGGTGCTCAACGCAAAGGGCGAACTGATCGGCCTGAACTTCGACAGCAACTGGGAGTCGGTCAGCGCCAGCTGGTGGTTCGACCCGCGCTTCAAGCGCGCCGTGCACGTGGACATGCGCTACCTGCGCTGGCTGCTGGCCAAGGTCTACCCGGCGCCGGAGCTGCTGAAGGAAATGGGCGTCCCCGCCGAGTAAAGGACAGCGCCCACCTTTGTCGCATTTGGCTCGTTTCCGGGCGGCAGCTAGACTGCAGGCCGGTGAAGGGAGGCAGCGGTCACGTGACGGCAGACCAGGACAACCGCGGCGGCGCACAACTGCCAGCAGCGCACAAGGAACTGGACGGTTTGACCGTCTGGGTGGTTGAGGACGACCCGGAACTGCTGGCCCTGATGCTCGACGACCTGCAGTGGCGCGGTGCCGCGGTGCGGGGCCTGGGCAGTGCAGAGGCGCTCTATCGCGCGCTGTTGCATGATCGATGCGATATCGTTGTGCTCGATGTCGGCCTGCCCGGCGAAGACGGGTATACGGTGGCCAGTCACCTGCGCCAGGCCGCCGATATCGGCATCGTGATGCTGACCGGGCGTGGCAGTCCGCACGACATGGCGCATGGCCTGACCCAGGGCGCCGATGTGTACCTGGTGAAACCGCTGGATCTGGACGTGCTGGCCGCCGGGCTGCTCAGCCTGCGGCGTCGCCTGTCCGCAGGGCGCCCGGCCGTGCAGACCGTCACGGAGGTGCAGCGGGCCTGGCAGCTCTCTGCCGATGGCTGGACGCTGCAGTCGCCCACGCAGCACACGCTCGCCTTGACCGCCATGGAGCGTGCTGCACTCCAACTGTTGTTCGACGCGGCGGGTGAGCCGATCACCCGCGAGCGTCTGATCGAACGCATCACCGATACCCCTTGGGACTTCGACCCGCATCGGCTGGACGTGCTGGTGCATCGCCTGCGCGCGCGCGTGCGTGCGGCCACCGGCGCGGAACTGCCGATGCGCGCCCTGCGTGGCCAAGGTTACCTGCTGACCGCCTGAGCCGGCGTTTCCCCGTGTGAGCAAGTGTGAGCCAGCGTGAGCGGGCGGCACTGACTTGCTGATGCTGCACCACCACAATGCGCCCCGCTTGAGCGTGCCAATGACGACAGTCGTGCACGGTCAGGTCGCATCACGTCACGGGAGCGCAGTGCGTTCCCTCTGAAAGCAGCAGAGACCGGAACAGGGGAACAACGCATGTCCAGCCATAGCGATCGCGCAGCCATCTGCGCGGCGGTGACGCCGTTCGAGCGCGCAACACCATCTGCCCGCCTGGGCCGGTGGCGCGCCGCCCTGGCGACCCTGTTGCTGGTCCTGCCACTGTCTGCATTGGCGATCGATCTGCAGATCACCGACTTCTCCGACACCGGCTACGACCCGGTACCGGCGGGCACCACGGTGATCTACAACGTCAAGGTCGAAAACGGCGCCAATGACAACGCCACTGGCAGCGTCACGATCATCGATCTGCCGGTGGGCACCGCGCTGGGCAGCCCCGCCCCGGCCGGCTGCAGCGCCTCGCCCGGCACTGCTGGGGCCACCCGCGTGGTGTGCACCAACCCGACCCTGAGCGCCTCCGGTGCGCCGTATCAGTTCAAGCTGCCGGTCACCACCGTGCAGACCCAGCCGGCCACCATCACCCTGCATGCGGCGATCGGCTTCGCCGCCGCACTGCCGCCGGCGACCACGCCGATCGTGACGCTGCCGGGCAATGACCCCTTCTTTGCCGGTGACACCAATACCGGCAACAACATCTCCAACCAGACCACGACGATCCAGGCCGCTGCCGATCTGGAGCTGAGCAAGTCCGCCACGCCCGACCCGGTGATCGGTGGCGGCGAGATCACCTACACCCTGACCGTCAAGAACAACGGCCCCAGCGTCACCACCGGCTTCCACGTGGTGGATACGCTGCCGCCCAACGTCACCCTGGTCGGTGCACCGAGCGGTGCGGACTGGAGCTTCAGCGCACAGAACGGCACCTATAACGGCACCTTGGCCGTGGGTGCGAGCGCGAGCTATCAGTTCCGCGGCAAGGTCAACGTCGGCACTGGCAACATCGTCAACGCCGCAATGGTCAATGCTGGTTCCGTCCCTGATGCGGTGCCGGACAACAATTCAGCACAGGTGACAACTGCCGTCACGGCCGGTGCGGATTTGGCGATGTCCAAGTCGGTCTCGCCGGCCCCGGCGGCCGCGGGGTCGGTCGTTACCTATACCCTGACCGCGCGCAACGATGGCCCGAGTGCGGCCACCGGGGTGGTGGTCACCGATGCGATGCCGGAAGGTTTCGTTATCACCGGCGGCAATGTCCCGGCGGGCTGGACCTGCACCAACAATGTCAGCGCGACCACGCGCACCTGCACCCTGGCCGGCAGCTTCGCGCCGGGCGCGCAGGCGATCATCACCATCACCGCGCAGGTGCCCTCGACCGGTGCCAACAGCAGCGGCGTGGTCAGCAATACCGCCCAGATCACCGCAACCACGCCGGATCCGGTGCCTGGCAACAACAGTGGCACGGTTGGCCTGACCATCATTCCCGATGGCGCCGACCTGCAGATGAGCAAGTCCAAGTCTCCCTTGCTGGTGCCAGTGTGGAACGGCACCGGCGTACGCAGCGACAGCATGATGACCTCCACGCTGGGCGTGCAGAACCTGGGGCCGCGCACCGTCACGGGCGACCTGCAGGTGGTGGACACGCTCGCCGTGGGCGAGCAGTGGGTGGATGCCAACGGGCAGCCGATCCTGCCCGGCACCTCGGTGGTGATCGGGCCCTGGAGCTGCAGCGCCAATCGTGCGTGGGCCGTCGGCCAGGCGCAGACGGTGACCTGCACCCTGGTCACCGGCTATCCGGTGGCCGTCAATGCCAACGCGCCCGCACTGGCGCTGCAGACCCTGGCGCGCACCGCCGGGGCGCTTCGCAACGACGCCTGCACCGGTGGCAGCGGCGGCTCGGTTGAGCCGATTACCGGCGGCGGCATCAATCGCGACCCGAACGACACCAATGACTGTGCCGGTGGCCAGAGCCGTGCCACCGACGACCGTGCCGACCTGTCGATCACCAAGCTGACCAATGGGCCGGGCGATACCGACAACATCATCCGCAACAGTGATGCGTCGGTGACCTACACGCTGAACATCCACAACGGCGGCGCAGCCACCACCGGCGTGGTGGTGAACGATCCGATCCCGGGCTTCGTCACCGGGGTGACCACGGTGACCGCGAACACTACGCCGGCGGGCTGGAACTGCCGCCTCAATGGCAGTGCGTGGGTGTGCGATGCGGGCACCAACGTGCTGGACCGCAACGAGACCGCGACCGTGCGCTTCACCGTCAACCGTGGTCTGTTCGACAGCCAGGGTCAGCCCGCCGGCGTCTGCGGCGGTCAGCCGCTGCTGCCGGGTCGCTTCTGCAATACGGCCGGTGTCCGTATCAATCCGGCCATCCCCGGCGCGCTCGGCGAGATCGACCAGACCAACAACACCGCCTCGGACTGGGTCCAGATCGATGCGGTGGCCAACGTCGCCACCACCCGCAAGGACATCACCTCTGGTACCCCCGGGCGCGCCGGCGTCAACACGACCTATCGCATCACCTACCAGAACATGGGGCCGTCGACGGCACGCGGTGTGGTCTTCAGCGACCTGTTCACGCTGCCTGCCAACGATGCCGGCTTCGTGCTGCTTTCCGCCCTGCGCACCGGTTCGGACGCAGCGGTCAAGGCGTGCAAGGTCACCACGACCGACCCGTCGATCAGCTCCGCACCGGCGCCCGGCGGCACCTCCTGGTTCAACACCGGTGGCGCACCGGCCACGCTGCGCCTGACCTGCACGCCCAAGGACATGGCCAACAACTCCACTGAAACGATGACGGTGGAGATCCGCCCGAACGTCAACAGTGGCAATACCGGACGCCAGTTCACCAACACCGGTGGCTTCCATTTCGACCTCAATGGCGATGGGACGCCGGATCCGTCCAGCGGCACCGATGCCAATGGCCGTACCTACGATTACAACAGCCGCACCGACGACGACACCAAGGACGCCACCTTGCCCTTCGATGCCGGTCGCGTGGATCTGATCGTCAACAAGATCGACCAGAACTTCATCGGCGCGGTGGACCCGCTGGGCTTCGACTCCCGCACCGGGATGGAAACCAACAACTACATCTACTACCAGATCAGCGTGCGCAACGCGGGGCCCTCGCTGGCCACGCATACGATGATCGATGACACCATCAGCCCGCCGCCCGGCGCCAGCGTGAGCCTGGTCGGCAGCAGAACCGGCAACATCGCCGGTCCGCAGGGTGCTCTGGAGCCGGTCGGCTCCCGCTGCTCGGTGGCTGCTGGCAGCACCAATCCCAGCACCGGGCCGCAGACCATTTCCTGCACCATGCCCAGCGCCGGTGTCCCCACGGCCGACCAAGGCGTCATCATCGCCAACCAGACCAGCTATCTGTATCTGGTCTACCAGTACATGACCGCGCCGCCGGCCACTGGCGAGACGCTGAAGAACTCGGTGACCGCGCGTTCCTCTGAGGCAGAGAGCGACACCAGCAACAACACCGCGACCCAGGAAACCAGCATCCGCACCCGCGCGGATCTGGACATGACGAAGTCCAGCGTGGTGCTGGCCCCGAGCGCCGACCCCAGCCAGGCTTTGCCGGCCGCGGCAGGCACGGTCAGCCTGCGCCAGCCGTTCTGGTTCGTGCTGGACGTGATCAACCACGGCCCCGGGCACAGCCTCTCGCGCGATCGCAGCGGTACCAACCCGCTCAACGGCGATGGCGTGGTCGTCACCGATACCCTGCCCGAAGGGCTGGAAGTCCTCGGTGGGGCCACCGCGATCACCTGGCAGAAGCTTGGCAGCACCAACGACAGCGGCGTGCAGACCACCGGCCTCGGCAACTGCCTGCTGGTGGGCCGCACCGTCACCTGCCGCATGGGCGATCTGGCCTTGGACGGGCGCGTGCGGGTGCTGATCCCCGCGCGCTGGACCACCCTGCCGGCCAATGGCGCCGGCATCAATACCGCCAAGGCCACCAGTGACCAGCTCGATCCGGAGCCGGACAACAACGAGGACACCACCACGCACACCGTGGTGCGTTCTTCGCTGGCCGGCGTGGTATTCCAGGACCGCGACCGCGACGGTGCCAACGGTGGCACGCTGCAGAGTGGCGAGCCGCTGATCTCCGGCGTCACCGTGCATCTCAGTGGTGAAGACGCGTACGGCAATGTTGTTTCGCTGGATGCCACCACCGACGCGCAGGGCGCCTACCGCTTCGAGAACCTGGCCCCGGCCGGTACCGCCGGTTACACCCTGACCCAGAGCCAGCCGGCCGCCTACGTCAACGGTCCGGTTGCGCCGCCGTCAACGGGCGCGCAGGCGCCGTCGGCCGGTGGCGTATTCGCCGCGGTAACCCCGGTCACCAGCGCCGACTCGGTCTACACCACGATCGCGTTGGGCGCGGGCGTGGATGCCGTGCGCTACAACTTCCCCGAAGTGCGTCGCCCGTCGTTGTCCGGCGTCGTCTACGTGGACAGCAACTACAGCAATGTGCGCGATGCCGGTGATGCGCCGATCGCCAACGCCACCATCGAGCTGCTCGATGCTTCCGGCACCGTGCTGGACACCCGCACCACCGGCAATGACGGCAGCTACAGCTTCATCGGGCTGGACCCGCTGCAGGTCTATACGCTGCGCGAAGTGCTGCCCGATGGCAGCTATCGCAATCGCCCCAGCGCGATCAATCCCGGCCTGATCGGTGGGATCGCCTGCGCGAGCTGCACGGTCGCTACCGGCGCGAGCGGCGATGCGCCCACGACGGATCGCATTGCCGGCATCGAGCTGTCCAGTGGCGACGACGGTACCGCGTTCAACTTCGGCGAAGACGCGATCACGTCCATTTCCGGCCATGTCTATCTGGACCGCAACGGCAATGGCGACTTCGACGGCGGTGACGCCGGCGGCCGCGGCTCGCAGCCCAATGGTGGCCTGCTGGACGTCACCATCACTCTGACCGGCGCAGGCCCGGACGGCCTCTATGGCACCGCCGACGATCTGCCGCCGATCACCGTGCAGACCGATGCACAGGGCCGTTACACCTTCGACAACCTGGTCGTGGGGCAGCACTACCGCATCACGGAAACGCAGCCGCAGGGCTACGCCGATGCGGCCGAGAACCCGAGCAACCAGATCGACATCACCGCGCTGCCGTTGACCGGTTCCAGCGGCAATGACTTTGGTGAGAAGCTCGGCTCGATTGCCGGCTCGGTCTACGAAGATTTCTCCAACGTGGCCGCCGGCAACAACAACGGCCTCCGCGATAGCGGCGAGAACCCGATCGCCAACGTGATCGTGACGCTCACTGGTACCGATGTGCTCGGCAATCCGGTCACCCTGACCGCGACCACCGACGCCGATGGTGCCTACCGCTTCAGCGATCTGCTGCCGGCCCAGGCGGGCACCGGCTACACGCTGACGGAAACCCAGCCGGCCACGTACCTGGACGGCAAGCACACCGCCGGCAACGCCGCCATGCCGGGCAGCACCGCCGTGCCCAACGTGATCTCCGGCATCGCCATCAACGCTGGACAGGACGCTACCGGCTACCTGTTCGGTGAGCTGGCCAACGCCCCGATCAGCGGCACGGTCTACCTGGACCGCAACGATGACGGCGACAACAACGCCGGCGACGTCGGCATCCCCGGCGTGCAGGTGACCATCGTCGGTGCGGGCCCGGACGGTGTGTTCGGCACCGCCGACGACACCACCGAAACCCTGGTGACCAATGCCGATGGCCATTACAGCTATCCCGGCGCCGTGGCCGGCCAGGACTACCGCATCACCGAGACCCAGCCGACCGGCTTGGCCGAGGGACGCGAAACCCCGGGCAACCTGATCACGATCACCAACCTGCCCGCGGCCGGTTCCACCGGCAATGACTTCGGCGAGCGTGCTGCTGCACTCTCCGGCACGGTCTACCTGGACCGCAACAACAACGGCGTGCAGGACGCCGGCGAACCGGGCCTGCCCAACGTGCAGGTGCAGCTGCCGGGCGGCACCGTGGATGCGCTGGGCCAGCCGGTCGCGGCGATCGTCACCGATGCCGACGGGCGGTATCGCTTCGACAACCTGCTGGCGGGTACCTATACGGTGACCCAGCAGGCCGCGCAGCCGGTGTTCAACGGCGTTGCCACGATCAATGGCATTACGGCCGCCGGCACCATCGACGGCACGACCGTCGGCACGGCCACTGCGGTGGCGAGCGTGCCCAGTGCGATCAATGCGATCGTGCTGCCGGCCGGCAAGGCCTCGATCAGCAACAACTTCGGTGAAGTGCTGGCCGTCGCCGTGTCCGGCACCGTGTTCTTCGACGCCGACAACAATGGTGCGCAGAGCGGCGCCGCCGAAACCGGCATCGAAGGCGTCACCATCGAGCTGACCGGCACCGACGACACCGGCGCCAGCGTCACGCGCAGCGTGCAGACCGACGCCGATGGCCGTTTCGCCTTCGCCGATCTGCGCCCGGGCACGTACACCCTGACCGAACCGCAGCAGCCGACCGGCACCAGCAACGGCATCACCACCGCCGGCACCGTCGACGGCGTCAGCCGTGGCACCGCCACGCCGGTGACCACCGTGCCCAGCCGCATCAGCACGATCGATCTGTCCACCCCGGGCAGTGCCTCGGTGGACAACCTGTTCGGTGAGATCCCGCTCAACAGCGGCATCAGCGGCAAGGTCTGGATCGACCGTAACAACGATGGCGTGGTCGACCCCGGCGAAACCGGCCTGGCCAACGTCACCATCACCCTGACCGGCACCGATCTGGTGGGCAATCCGGTCAGCCGCGACACCGTGACCGACGCCGACGGCAACTACAGCTTCAGCGACCTGCCGCCAGGTACCTACACGGTGACCGAGCCGGACCAGCCGGCGGGCACCCGTGACGGCCGTACCGTGGCCGGCAGCACCGGTGGCAGCGTGACCGCGCCAGGCACCGCGCCGTCGAAGATCACCGGCCTGGTGCTGGGCGTGAACCAGCAGTCGGTGAACAACAACTTCGGTGAGATCCCGACCGGCAGCATCGCCGGCCGCGTCTACAACGACAGTAACGATAACGGCGTGGTCGACGCAGGTGAGGGCGGCATCGCCAACGTCACCGTGGTGCTGACCGGCACCGATGATCTGGGCCAGGCGGTCTCGATCACGCTTACCACCGATGCCGAAGGCCGCTATCGCTTCGACGAGCTGCGTCCGGGCACCTATACGGTGACCGAGCCGACCCAGCCGCCGCAGACCCTCAACGGCATCACCAGTGCTGGCGCCGTGGACGGCATCGTCACCGGCGTGGCCACCGGCCGCGACACCGTGCCCTCGGCGATCAGCCAGATCGTGTTGCCGCTGGGTGGCGACTCGCTCGACAACAATTTCGGTGAGATCGGCGATTCGCCGGACATGCTGGTCAGCAAGACCGCGGGCAGCGCACGCTTCACCGTCAACAACATCGCTACGTACACCATTCAAGTGCGCAATGGTGGGCAGCAGCCGTCGCGCGGCGAATACATGGTGCACGACCGTCTGCCGCAGGGGCTGACCCTGGCAGCGGCGCCGAGCGGGACCGGTTGGGTCTGCACCGGCGCGGTGGGCGACACCCGCTTCGATTGCCGCAGCCAGCAGGTGCTGGCCGCCGGTGCCACCTCGGTGGACACGATCGAGGTGCAGGCGCTGGTCGGTACGGCGGCCGCGGAAGCGGGCACCGTGAACAATGCGGTGCTGGTCGAAGGCGGTGGCGAAAATGAATTCCGCGCACCGACCCCGGCCGAGCGCGGCGCGTTCGAAGGCGATGTGACCCAGCTGCCCGAGTGCGTGGAGACGATCCAGTTCAACGCCTGCCGCGTGCCCAATGCCGTCCAGCTGGCCGCCTCGGTCGGCGGTACGGTGTGGTACGACATCGGCAGCGATGACCAGCTGCTGGACGGCGGCGACAAGCGCCTGCCATCGTGGATCGTCGAACTGGTCGACCCGGCCAGCGGCCAGGTGGTGAAGACCACCACGACCGGTGCCGACGGCAGCTACCGCTTCGGCGACGTGGTGCCGGGCGTGACCTGGAACATCCGCTTCCGTGATCCGACCTCCAACATCCTGTGGCCGAACCCGGTCACCCGCGAAACCGTGGCCGGGATCCAGGAAGCCTGCGACGCACCGGCCGCCATCGCGCGCGCCGGGGTCAGCGCCTGCCGGATCAACGAGAACGGCGTCAGCCAGCTGGAAGTCGTGCTCCGCCCGGGCCAGCACCTGCCGCAGCAGAGCCTGCCAGTGGATCCGTCGGGCGTGGTCTACGACGCCACCACCCGCGACCCGGTGCCGGGCTCGATCGTGACGCTGAGCCCGGTCGGCATGTGTGCCGGCTACGACCCGCGCACCTCGGTGCTCAATGCCGGCAGCGGCGGCTATCGCCTGGAAGGCAGCGCGATCTCGATGACGGTCGGCAGCGAGGGCTTCTACCAGTTCGCCTTCGGCCCGGCTGCGCCGGCCCGCTGCGAATTCCAGCTCACTGTGACGCCGCCGGGCAGCTATCAGTTCGTCTCGTCGTTGATCCCACCGCAGGGCGGCTCGCTGTCGCCCGCCGGCAGCGCCGGTGCCAACCACGAGGTGCAGCCGAATCGACTGGCACCGACCGGTGCGGTCGGCATGGCGACGCAGTACTACCTCGGCCTGTTCGCCGGCTCGGACACCGCGGCCATCGTCAACAACCACCTGCCGCTGGACACTGCGGTAGCGACCGGCCTGGCCATCAGCAAGAACGGTGACCGCCAGACCGCCGAGATCGGCGACACCGTGCAGTACACGATCACCATCCGCCAGACCGCGGGCAGCGCGCTGCGCACGGTCAACGTGATCGATCGCCTGCCGCGTGGCTTCACCTACATCGACGGCACCGCGCGTGCCGATGGCCGCGCCGTGACCGATCCATCGGGCAAGCCGGGTCCGTTGCTGGGCTTTGATGTCGGCCCGATCACGGTCGGTGGGCAGATCGTGCTGACCTACCGGGTGCGGGTGGGCGTGGGCGCGCAGCAGGGCGATGGCATCAACCGCGCGCAGGCGTTCGGGTGTGCCTTCAGCGGTGGCTGCATCGACACCGGCAGCCTTACCCCGTTGCCGGGCGCATTGCCGTCTAACCGCGCCGAATACCGCGTGCGCGTCACCGGCGGTGTGTTCACCGCCCAGGCCTGCGTGCTCGGCAAGGTATTCGTGGACTGCAACAACAACCACGTGCAGGACCGCGAAGAGTTGGGCATCCCCGGCGTGCGCCTGTACTTCTCCGACGGCACCTGGGTGATCAGCGACTCGGAAGGCAAGTACAGCTACTGCGGCCTGCCGCCGCAGAGCCACACGCTGAAGGTGGATGCCAGCACGTTGCCGCTCGGCGCGCGCCTGACCACCAGCAGCAACCGCAACCTGGGCGATGCCGACAGCCTGTTCCTGGATCTCAAGAACGGTGAGCTGCACCGTGCCGACTTCATCGAAGGCAGCTGTGCCAACCCGGTGCTGGAGCAGGTCAAGGCCCGCCGTACCCAGGGTGAGGTGCGTGCGCCGGAGACCGAGACCGGGCAGCCGCCGCTGCGTTTCGACAGCAAACCCGCGCGGGCGCCGCAACAGGCGACCGACTCGGCCAACCAGAGACCGATCGTGCAACCCAGAGCCCATCCGCCCGCTGCCGGCGCTTCGACGGAGGGCCAGCCATGAGCCGCGTCGCGACGTTGTCCCGCCTGCCGCGCCTGAGCCTGCTCGCCTGCGCCCTGGCGGCCGTGCCCGCCATGGCCCAGAGCGTGGGCAGCCCCGGCCGCTTCACGCCGGTGCTCGGCGATGCCAGCAGCTTGTACCCGCGCAGCCCGGCCAGTACCGATGCTGCCCCGCGCGCGCTGGACAGCGCGGTGCCAGGCACGCTCGATCGGATCCTGGTCGAACTGGACCGTGATGGCGTACCGGCCGACGGCCAGAGCGCCGTGCATGTGCGTGTGCAGTTGCTGGACGCCGCCGGTCGTGCGCTGACCGGCACCACCTACGCCACGATCGAGACCAGCGGTGGCCGCATCCGCCTGCCCGGCTCGCGCACCGATGAACTCGGTCCGGGTGCGCTGGACGCCGACAAGGTCACTCCGGGCATCCAGCTGCAGGTGGTCGATGGCGTGGCCGAATTCGATCTGCTTGCCCCGCATGAGCCGCAGGATGTGGTGCTGCGCATCACTGCCGGCGCAGAGACGGCGCAGGGCACGATCGGCTTCCTGCCGGAGATGCGTGAGCTGCTGGCTACCGGTCTGATCGAAGGCGTGGTCAACTTCCGCCGGCGCAGCAACGCCGGCCTGATCTCGCCGGTGGAGCATCACGATGCCTTCGACCGCGACATCCGCCGTTGGGAGCGCCAGTTCAACAACGGCAAGGCCAACGCCGCCGCGCGAACCGCGTTCTTCGTGAAGGGGCGGATCAAGGGCGAGTACCTGCTCACCGCTGCCTACGATTCGGACAAGGACACCCGGGGCCGCCTGCTGCGCGACATCCAGCCGGAAGAGTTCTACCCGGTCTACGGGGATTCCTCGCTGCGCGGCTTCGATGCGCGCTCGGCCGAGCGCCTGTATGTGCGCATCGACAATCAGCGCAGCTACCTGCTGTACGGCGACTTCCAGACCGGCGACACGCTGGCCACCGCGACCGGTATCGGCGGCAGTGGCGCGATCCCGCAGCGCAGCCTGGGCACTTACAACCGCACCGCCACTGGCCTGGGCTGGCACTTCGAAAGCGAGCGCGTACGCAGCAACGTGTTTGCGATGCAGGATTCGCTGCGCCAGGTGATCGAGGAGTTCCGCAGCCAGGGCAGTGGCCCGTATGCGCTGCGCAACAACGCCGTGCTGGAAGGCAGCGAGCGGGTGGAGGTGATCGTGCGCGATCGCAACCAGCCCACCCGCATCACCTCGGTGCGCTCGCTGGCGCGGTTGGTCGATTACAGCTTCGAGCCGTTCTCCGGCCGGATCCTGCTCAATCAGTTCCTGCCGGCGTTCGACAGCGATCTCAATCCGGTGTCGCTGCGCATCACCTATGAGCTGGACCAGGGCACCGAGAAGTTCTGGGTGGTCGGCGCCGATGCGCAGGTCAAACTCACCGAGCAGCTCGAGGTCGGCGCGGCGGCGGTCGATGACCGCAATCCCTATGCCGAGTTCAAGATGGGTAGCGCGAACGCGAGCTACCGGTTCGGCGCCAACACGCTGCTGGTCGCCGAGTTCGCGCGCACCCGCAGCGAGGTCAATACCAACTCTATCAACCAGATCACCTCGCAGGGCCTGAAGGACATCACCGGGGAGGTCGAGGGCGACGCCTGGCGGGTGGAGTTCGCGCACAGCGCCGACAAGCTCGACGCCCGCGTGTTCGCCGCACGTACCGATCCGGCCTTCAACAACCCGGCGGCACCGCTGTACGGTGGCCGTGGCGAGTACAACGCGCGGTTGGCGTACCGGGTGGGCCCGCGGCTGGAGCTGTATGTGGAAGGCCTGCGCAGCGAGGATCGCAACCCCGATGGCGGCAAGCGCGATGCCGGCGGTGCCGGTGTACGCATCGGCGCTACCGAACGGCTGACCGTGGACCTGGGCGTGCGCAGCATCCGCGAGACCATCGGCGTGACCTCGCCGTGGTCGTCCGGGGTGCCGTTCGGCAATGCTGGCGGTCTCACCGGTGGGTTTGCGACCGGTTCCGGTGGCGGCGCACTGGGCTACGGCCAACAGGCGCTGGATCCGCTGACCGGCCTGATGGTCATCAACGGCAGCAGCAGTGGCAGCCCGATTACCAGCGACCTGCCGGTCGGCACTGAGCTGGAATCGGATAGTGCCCGGTTCGGGCTGGGCTATCGCCTGAGCGATCGCCTCAGTGCCGGTGCGGAAGTGGAGCACAGCGTGAGCGGCGAGGACCGCAAGCGCCTGGCGGCCGGCCTGGATTACCAGGTGTTCGAACGCAGCCGCGTGTATGGCCGCTATGAGAAGCAGACCGGCCTGACCAGCGCCTACGGCATCACCACCACCGACCGCGAAGCCGATGCGCTGGTGTTCGGTATCGACAGCAGTTACCTACGCGATACCCAGACCTTCAGCGAGTACCGCCTGCGCGATTCGATCAGCGGCCGCGATGTGCAGGCCGCTTCGGGTATCCGCAACAACTGGGACATCCGCGAAGGCCTGCGCCTGGCCAGCTCGGCCGAGCACGTCAAGGTGATCGACGGCAGCACCGGCGACAGCACCGGCCTGGCGCTGGCGCTGGACTACAGCGCCAACCCGCTGTGGCGCGGTGCGATCCGTGCCGAGCACCGCATCTCCGAGGATGTGCCTGATACCGAGACCAACGAGGCGTTCAACACCACGCTGCTGCAGTTCATGCTCGCCCGCAAGCTCAGCCGTGACTGGACGCTGCTGGCGCGCAACTATCTGCTCAGCACCCGCTACGACGCCCGCGGCGATGTGCTGCAGGATCGATTCCAGCTCGGCGTGGCGTACCGCGATACCGACCGCAACCGGATCAACGCGCTGGCCCGCTACGAGTACAAGCTGGAGCGCGATGAAAGCGGCCTGACCCTGTCCGACGGCAATACCGCCGATGGCAGCAGCCAGGACGTACGCACCCGCGCGCATATCGTCTCGGCGCATGCCGACTGGCATCCGTCGCGACCGTGGTGGTTCACCGGCCGCGTGGCCGGCAAGTGGCAGCAGGACCAGTTCGCCTACACCGATAGTGCACGGGTCAACAGTCGCTTCCGCGCGATGCTGTTCTCCGGCCGCGTGGTGTACGACATCACCGAGAACTGGGACATCGGCGTGCTTGGCTCCACCTTCCGTGGGCAGAGCGGTGCCAACCAGTACGCCTACGGCATGGAAGTCGGCCGCCTGCTGCGGCAGAACCTGTGGCTGTCGGCCGGCTACAACTGGAGCGGTTTCGCCGGCGATCGTGACCTCAACGGTTACGAGTACACCCAGCAGGGCGTGTTCCTGCGCCTGCGCTTCAAGTTCGATGAAGACCTTTTCCGGCCGGACCCCGTCCGCTACCGCGACCCGGCACGCTGAGGATGCCCTGATGACGACCCTTTCCCCGATTGACCGTATTGCTCCGTCGCTGCTCGCCGCAGCCCTTCTGGCTGCCGTGGCCGGGCCCGCCGGCGCGCAGCAGGCGCAGTTGTTGCCGCAGCAGCAGCGCATCACCGACGAGGCGATCCATGCCGACCATGGCACCTATGAGGCCACCCAGGGCCGCATCCAGGCGCTCAATGACGGCGGGCGCCCGATCCGCGACTATCACCTGTCCAAGGCGCAGTGCTGGCTGGATGTGTCCTTCCACGAGTACAGCCGCAATGATCGCAGCGCGTTCCCGCAGCAGGCGCTCACCGAATCGGAGAAGCTGATCATCGGCATGGAGCAGGGCGTCTCGCCGCTGCCCACCGATACGCCGCTGGTGAACAATGCCAAGTACCTGCGCGATGACCTGTGGCAGCGCCTGCGGGTCCTGCACGGTGCGCCGGGCTTCGTGTGCGCGCAGCAGCAGGTCGCCTGTGGCGAGGTCGAGCTGGTGCACGCCGGCAACGAATTCAACCAGCAGCAGTGGCGCCATTCCAAGCCGTATATCCAGATCGCCGAGGAACTGGTCAATGACGCCGAGGCGCTGGCCCGCCAGTGCGATGTCGACCCGGCCATCGTCGCTGCGCCGGGGCCCTTGGTGGCCAATGTGCTGTTCGAGTTCGACCGTGATGCGTACCGCGACATCCGCACCTACTCACTGGAAAGCGTGGACCGCGCGCTGGCCAGCATCGCCGATGAGTCCCTGCAGCTGGACGGTGTGACCCTGGTGGGTCATGCCGACCGCATGCAGGGACGCGGCTTCGATGCCAACCAGGCGTTGTCCGAGCGACGTGCCCGTACCGTGCGCGAGCTGCTGATCGGGCGGGGTATCGATCCGGACCGCATCCGCTATGAGTACAAGGGCGATACCCAGCAGGTGCAGCAGTGCGATGGCGTGCGCCCGCGTGCGGCGCTGCTGGAATGCCTGTTGCCGAACCGGCGGGTCGAGGTGCGGTTCGAGGTGACGCGCTGATCCGCCTGCGCGATCAGCGCTGTCCGCAGCCGGTCTGCACGTCCTGATCCACTGCGGCACGTGCAGGCTCCCGGCGTGGCGGAAGCCAGGCCATCGGCCGGCTTCCGGCCAATGACACCCAACCGCAGGCCATCGCCCGCGCGGGGTCGTGCAGCAGGCTGTACAGATCCACATCACGGCCAGGATCTTCGCCCCAGAGCATGGCCCAGGCATTGTGGCCACTGCGGCGGGCACTCTGCAGCGCGCGATCGGCCGCGCGCAGGCTGTCCTCCAGCGTGGCCGGTGCACCGGGGAACAGCGGCAGGGGGGCCACCCCGATACTGGCGGTGAGTGTCAGGTGCTGGCCCGGGCCGATATCCACCACCAGCCGTTCGATCGCCGCGCGCAGGCGATTGGCCAGCGCCTGGGCCGCTGCTGCGGCGGTATCGTGACGCACCACGAGGAAAGTGCCGCCCGCCCAGCGGGCGATCCGATCATGGCGGTCGCTGTGCTGGCGCAGGCATCGGGTCACCGCACGCAGCACGGCATCCCCCGCTGCCTGGCCATAGTGCTCGTTCAGCGCCTTGAACGCGTCCAGTTCCAGCAGCATCACCACGCTGCGCTGCCCACCTCTGGCCTTGGCCAACTCCACGCTGAGCAGCCGCTCGGCTTCACGGCGGTTGACCGTACCGGTTACCCAGTCGGTACTGCTCAGCAGCGCCAAGCGCTGCCGCTGCCGCCGCATGCGCAGCAGGAGCACCATGGCAACCGTGACGACCACCAGCAGGGCGATCAGCGCGCCGTTGCGAAGCACACGGACGCGGTCCAGATCCTGCACCGCATTGACCTCGGCCGGATCGATGCTGCGCTCGGCAGTGGCCTGCAGCTTGGCCAACTGGTTGAGGATGTCCCCCTTGCTGCGCGCGCTGTCGATCGCCCGTGCCTGGCGCGCATAGCCCAGGGCCTGTTCGCGGTGGCCCAGCAGGGTGTGGATGTCGCCAAGCAGGTCCATGCCCTCGCGGATCTCATCGTTGAAGTGGCCGCGTTCGGCCTGCATCTGGGCCTGCTCGGCCAGCGGACGAGCCGCTTCGGCGCCGTGCTGGTCGATGGTCAGCCGGGCGAGCCGCTGCAGTGTCACGATGTGGCCCTGGGGATCCTGCCGTGCCTGCCAGCTGAGCACGCTGCGGAACCGGGCCTCGGCCTCGGCCACCTGGCCGCGCAGACGCTGGATTTCAGCGCGATGGCTGGCGATGCGGTACAGGAACAACTCCTGTCCGCCCAGCCGCGTGCCGATCGCCTCGGCCCGGCTGAAGGCCGTGTTGGCTTCCTCATGCCGCTGCATCCGCAGCAGTGCGTAGCCATAGTTGTAATACAGGATGAGATCGCCCGGATTGGGCGGCCGGCGCATGTGCTGGCTGAGTACCGTGGCTTTCTGCAGATACGTCAGCGCCCCTTGCGCATCGCCCATGGCATCGCCGCGGATCATGGCGATCTGCATCAGCGCGGCGATCTGGCCCTGCACGTCACGCTCGCGCACCGCGTCTTCAAGGAAGGCGTTGGTCAGCGTCAGGGCCTGGCTGTGCTCGCCGCGCCAGAGCAGCAGGTGTGCGGCCATGGAGTGCGCCCGCAGCCTGTCTTCCTTGCCCGCATCGGCGCGCGCAGCGGCGGCCTCCAGCCTGTCCGGCAGATCGATGGTCTGGTCGAGCTGGCCCTGCGAGCGCAGCGCGACACCCAGGCAGCCCAGCGCACCGATCTCGATCGAGGTGGGCAGCGAGGGAGTGGCCAGCAGGCTGCGCGCCATGCTCAGCGACAGGCGTGGCTCACTGGTCAACAAGGCATGACACTGTTCGACCTGCGCGGTCAGCGGCACGGTGTCGGCGGAACGCTGCGCCATCGCAGCGGACGGGGCCAATGCGAACAGGCAGACAAGCGCGGACAGTCCGCGACGGACAAGCGACAACGTACGCATAGGAGCAACGACTTCCCGGTCGAGTGCAGGCAGGCGGCAACGCATTTGGATGACCCCTCGGGGCCGGCCGCTGTCGCTTTCGGCCTGTATTCTGCCACACATGCCCATTCCGCCTTCCTCTCCCCGCGACGTGCCCGTCGCCGGCGTACCCCCCTCGCTGGGGCGCCGTACCGATGCCATGCTGCGCGGGCTGCTGCACATGGTGGGTCTGTTCCACCTGTGCATGGCCGTCTGGATAGCGCTGCGCATGGGCATCGGCCTGGATGTGATGGTGCCGCTGATCGCCGGCCTTCACGCCTTGCTGTGCCTGGTTTGCCTGCTGGAGCACCACGCAGGTCGCACGCTGCGGGCAGCCGCCGTGTTCGTGATCGGCGAGTTGCTGCTGGCGACCCTGGCGTACACGTACTGGGGGCTGGCGGCACAATCGCGGCTGCAGCTGGTGGTGATAGTGCCGGTGCTGCTGGTCTCCGCCGTACTGGGGCGGCGGCCGCTGGGGTGGGCCACCGCCTGGTTGAGCGGCTTGATGGTGGCGGGGGCGTGGGTGGATGCCTCCAGCCTGATGTTCCGTCCGGACCGGGTCCTGCTTGCGGTGAACGATCTGGCGATAGCTGTGTTCGGAACGTGGCTGGGGGCCTGGCTGTTGCACCACAGCGTGACCGGGCTGCGCGAGAGCCTGCAGGTGGCACGGCAGCGCAGCGCCGAGCTGGCCGGCAAGCGCGATGAACTGCAGTTGGAGATCCAGGAGAAAGAGCGCTCGCGCGAGCAGCTGGTGCACGCGATGAAGATGGAGAACGTCGGGCGTCTGGCCAGTGGCATCGCGCATGACTTCAATCACGTGCTGGCGCTGATCCAGGGATATGTCGCCAAGGCCCGCCGCAGTACCGGTGAAGAAGCGCTGCAGGAGGCCCTGCAAGGCGCACAGTCGGCGACCCGCCGTGCCGCCACCGTCAGCCGGCGGCTGCTGGATTTCAGCCGGTTGGACCCGGGGCGCCCCCAACTGCTGGATGCGGCCGGCACGGTCATGGCCATGGAGCCGATGCTCCAGCAGGTGTTCGGCGACAGCGTGCAGTGCCGCGTCGCCACCGACGGTGCCACCGGGCAGATCCACTTCGATCCCGCGCAGCTGGAGTCCATCCTGCTCAGCCTGGCGGTGAATGCCGAGCAGGCCATGCCCGAGGGCGGCCGGTTCGATCTGACCTTGATCGACCTGCCCGCCAGTGGTGAGTTGTTGATCCGGGCCAGCGATACCGGCCAGGGCATGAGTGCGGAGGTCCGCGCCCACTGCCTGGAACCGTTCTTCACCACCAAGCCGATGGGTGAGGGCACCGGGCTCGGGTTGGCGGTGACTGCCAGCCTGGTCCGCGCGGCGGGCGGCGAGGTCGACGTGGACAGCAAACCCGGGGCAGGGACCCGGATCGGAATCCGGCTTCCTGCCCGCCAGCGGGCCACGGCATGAGCACCACGACGGGCGTGGCCCAGCCGCTACACTGCGGGCTGCTCTCGCGGAAACAACCCTGTGGTTTCTAGCTGGATCCTGCTGCTGGTCTCGGTGGCCTATGCCGCGCTGCTGTTCGGCGTGGCGTGGTGGGGCGACCGTCGCCCGATGTACCCGGATCGCCCGTGGCTGCGCCCGGTGGTCTACAGCCTGGCACTGGCCGTGTACTGCTCGTCATGGACGTTCTACGGTGCGGTCGGCACGGCGGTGCGCAATGGCATCGGCTACCTGCCGATCTACCTGGGGCCCCTGCTGCTGTGGGTGTTCGGCTGGCGGATCATCGAGCGCCTGGCGCTGATCGCACGCAGCCAGAACGTGGTCTCCATCGCCGATTTCATCTCCTCGCGGTTCGGCCGCTCGCGCCGCCTGGCCGCACTGGTGGCGGTGATCGCGCTGATCGGCATCGTGCCGTACCTGGCCCTGCAGTACAAAGCCGTCGCGATGAGCCTGCAGGTGCTGACCGGCAACGTCGGCCCCACCGGCTTCTTCACCGATCCCGCGCTGTACGTGGCGTTGCTGATGGCGCTGTTCGCCACGCTGTTCGGGACGCGCCAGGTGGATGCCACCGAGCACCACCACGGCATGATGCTGGCGATCGCGCTGGAATCGATGATCAAGCTGATCGCGATGGTCGCGCTGGGCCTGTTCGCCTACCTGTGGCTCAACGACCGCACCGATGCGGTGATCGAGTCGGCGCATACGCTGTTCACCGGCTTGCCACCGGTCGGTTTCATTTCCCAGACGCTGCTGAGTTTCCTGGCCATCATCTGCCTGCCGCGCCAGTTCCATGTGGCGGTGGTCGAGTGTGGCGATGTGCGTGATATCCGCCGCGCGCGCTGGATGTTCGGGGCCTACCTGGTGATCATCTCGGCGATGGTGATCCCGATCGCCACCGCCGGCGTGACCCTGTTCGGCACCGGCGGCAGCGTTGCCGACGACAGCATGGTGCTGGCCCTGCCGCTGGCCGAGGGTTACAAATTCCTCGCGCTGGTGGCGTATGTGGGCGGCTTCTCGGCCGCGACCGGCATGGTCATCGTGGCCTCCATCGCCTTGGCCACCATGGTCAGCAACGACCTGGTCATGCCGGTGCTGCTGCGCCGCAGTGGCGATCACCAGGAGGCGGCAGATGTCGCCTCGCGGGTGCTGTGGATCCGCCGCACCGCGATCCTGGTGTTGGCCCTGATGGCCTACAGCTACTACCGCGGCAGCAGCAACGACAGCACGCTGGCCTCGTACGGGTTGATGGCGTTCGCGGCGGTGGCGCAGTTCGCGCCCGGGCTGATCGGTGGGTTGTATTGGCGTGGCGCCAGCCGCCGCGGCGTGGAAGTCGGCATGCTGCTCGGCTTCGGCACCTGGGTATATACGCTGCTGTTGCCGGCGCTGACCCAGGCCGGCTGGATGTCGTCGGCCTGGCTGGTGCAGGGCCCGTTCGGGATCGGCTGGCTGCAGCCGCAGCACCTGTTCGGCATGAGCGGCTGGGACCCGCTGACCCACGGCACATTCTGGTCGCTGCTGGTCAATGTCGCGGCGATGGTGCTGGTTTCGGTGCGCTGGCGTCCTGGCGTGGATGAACGCCTGCGTGCGGCGCCGTTCCTGGACCCCTACGCGCAGCGCCCGTCGGTGGCCGGTGCGTGGCCGGGCAACGTGCATGTCGGTGACCTGTTGGCGCTGGCCTCGCGCGTGGTGGGCGACCGTCATGCCCGGCGATCGTTCTTCGAGCAGGCGCAGTCCATGGACCGCGAGCTGCAGGCGTCCGCGCCGGCGGACCGTGCCTGGGTGCAGTTCACCGAGCGCCTGCTGGCGGCCTCGATCGGCGCGGCGTCGGCCCGCCTGCTGCTGACCAGCCTGCTGCGCGGTTCGGGCATGGACCTGGGCGAAGTGGTGGCGGTGCTCGACGAGGCAGGCCAGGAACTGCGCTTCAACCGCGAGATTCTCTCCACCACCCTGGAGAACATCAGCGCGGGGGTCAGCGTGGTTGATCCGGACATGCGCCTGACCGCCTGGAACCGCCGCTACCAGCAGATGTTCGGGTACCCCGACGGGATGCTCTACGTGGGCCGGCCGGTGGCCGACCTGATCCGCTACAACGCCGAGCGCGGTGAGCTCGGCGAGGGTGACATCGAGCTGCAGATCAACCGCCGCATCGGCTACATGCGTGCCGGCTCGCCGCACATCTTCGAGCGCACCCGCAGCGACGGCAAGGTGATCGAGATGCGCGGGCAGGCGCTGCCCGGCGGTGGCTACGTCACCAGTTACAACGACATCACCGACTACAAGCACGCCGAGCGCGCGCTGCTGGAAGCCAACGAAACGCTGGAGCAGCGCGTGGCCGAGCGCTCGCATGAAGCCGAGGTGGCCCAGCAGTCCAAGACGCGCTTCCTGGCCGCGATCAGCCATGACGTGCTGCAGCCGCTCAATGCTGCCCGTCTGTTCGCTTCAGCGCTGCGTGAGAGTCACCACAACAACGAAGAGCAACGGCATCTGGCCGAGCGCGTGGATGCCTCGTTGCGTGCAGCCGAGGAACTGCTGGATGGCCTGCTGGATGTCTCCCGTCTGGATGCCGGTGGCCTGCATCCGGTGATCGGCGATTTCGAT
Source organism: Stenotrophomonas sp. AGC87 (assembly GCF_057333975.1). Lineage (NCBI taxonomy): Bacteria > Pseudomonadati > Pseudomonadota > Gammaproteobacteria > Lysobacterales > Lysobacteraceae > Stenotrophomonas > Stenotrophomonas sp. AGC87. The sequence goes on along the minus strand of NZ_JBHFHW010000029.1, from coordinate 363,454 downwards.
GTCAGCCTGCTGATGCGCGAGCTGGCGGCGCAGTACTCGCCCGTCGCGGCCGGCCGTGGGTTGCGCATGGATCTGTTCGCGCGGCCGGCCTGGGTACGCAGCGATCGCCGCCTGCTGCGCCGCGTGCTGCAGAACTTCCTGGCCAATGCGCTGCGCTACACGCGCCAGGGCCGCATCGTGCTGGCCGTGCGTCATCGCGGGCCGGAGGTGGAACTGCAGGTATGGGATACCGGCCCGGGCATTCCCGAACACCACATGCAACAGATTTTCGATGAGTTCCATCGCTACCAGCAGCCGTTCGACTGGGGCGAGCAGGGCCTGGGGCTGGGCCTGTCGATCTGCCAGCGTATCTCGCGCCTGCTCGATCACCGCCTCAACGCCCGCAGCCGGGTCGGCAGCGGCAGCATGTTCTCGATCCTGCTGCCCCTCGTGGCGGCCCCCGCCTTGCCGACCGCAGAAGCACTGCCGGCACCGAGCCCGGTCACCCGCGCCGATTCACTGGCCGGCATGCGCGTGCTGTGCGTGGATAACGACCAGGAAATCCTGGATGGCATGCGGGCGCTGCTGGGCCGTTGGCAGGTGCAGGTGATCACCGCCAGCACCGTCGACCAGGCACTGGAGAAAGTGGTCGAACGGCCGGACGTGATGTTGGTGGACTACCACCTGCACGACCGCCTGGACGGGCTGGACACGCTGGTGGCGCTGGGCCAGAAGGCCGGGCGTGCGATTCCCGGCGCGCTGCTCACCGCCGATGGGCGCGATGAGCTCAAGCGGATGGCACGTGACCGCGGCTACCGGTTGTTGACCAAACCAATCAAGCCGGCCTCGCTGCGCGCCTTCCTGGCCGCCTTCCACGACACCCGCGGCGATCTTTAGCCGCGGGGCCGGCATGACCGCCGGTCAGGCCACGGCGCCGCTGAGGTGTTCGTACAGGATGGTGGAGCCGATGATGATCAGGATCAGACCGCCGATGATCTCGGCGCGCTTGCCGACCATGCCGCCCAGCACGCGGCCGAGCATGATGCCGGCGGTCACCATGGTGAGCGTGCACAGGCCGATGATCAGCGCCATCACACCAATATGCACGTCGAGGAAAGCCAGGCCGATGCCGACCGCCATCGCATCGATGCTGGTGGCGAAGCCGGTCATCGCCAGGCGCCAGAAGCCATGGTGCTTGCTGGTGTCTTCGTCCTCGGCGCCGTCATCGGGACGCAAGCCGTTGATGATCATGTGCACGCCCAGCGCACCGAGCAGGCCGAACGCGATCCAGTGATCGAAGGCCTCCACATACGCCAGTGCAGCGCGGCCGAGCAGCCAGCCGATCACCGGCGTGATGCCTTCGATGACACCGAAAATCAGGCCGGCGCGCAAGGCGTCGGAAAAGCGTGGCTTGCGCATGGCTGCGCCCTTGCCGATGGCAGCAGCGAAGGCATCGGTGGACATGGCAAAGCCGATCAGCAGGATCGAAATGGGGGACATTGGGGTACGCGACAGGTCGGGCGAGAGCGAGCAACGGACCGCGGACGCGCCCAACCTGTCGTTGCGCACGCGGACCGCTGGTCTCGCCAACCAAGATGGTTGCCCGCACCACGGCGCACTGGCCGAGTATGTTGATACGGGCGATTCCTTCAGCAGGAATCCGGCTACTCCCCAAGGGGACGCGAAGCTTAGCACCGGGTGTGCGGCGTGGAACGTTTACCGCGAATTGCGCAGGTAACGCTGGAATTCATAGCTCCGGCTATAACGCCGGCGCGTGTAGATCCACGCCATGCGTGGATGCTGTTCGTTCCGGCATAGCGTCAGCGACTCATGATCCGGGTCCACCGTTCTGCAGTCAGTCACTCAGCGGCGGCTTGGCAGACAGCGGCTGACGGTGTGGATCGGCAGACGTATCGCTATCCGACTGCGAACGAAGCAATCTAAAACTGCAGTGTCCCTCCATGATTTGCAGATCAACTACCGTTTGCGACTTGCTGCGGCCTCCGATGGGCTGGACATGGAGGCCGAGGCTGGCAATGTGGCCCTCGATCTGATCAATCTCCGACAGCCGCATCTCGTTCGCCGCCCGCTCCAATGCAGTGAAGCATGCTTCGTACTTCCCATATCCGACGCAAGGCTCGAACTCACCTTCAAACGTGCCGTAGCGGCCAGGCCGACAATGACGAAGCCACCCAATCTCGACGGAATCGCTGTCGATGAGTTTCCAGTCGTTCATCTGCGGTGCGTTGCTGTTCGTTGAATGGACCTCAGCATGCTAAAGCACATGCAGGTCGTACAGTTTCGGGCCTGCAAACGTAGTGCTCTGGCGGTCCATATCGAAGACAGCCGTCAGATCGCTGCTTTCGCCATCGGTCGTGAGAGCCAACTCGATCTGCATGCCTGAAGGACGCCAGTAAACCGCAGCCTGCGTACGAACAAAGTCGTCACTGGGCACATCGATACGAAAGTGATGGATGGGGTCGGGAGGATCGGAGAAGTACTCCAGAGCGACGCGCCTGAAGTCCTCGATCTGATTGATTGGGAATCCGTCAGGTAAGGGGCCGTCTGGGCAGCCGTCGCGAATGAACGAGATAAGGACGCGGATGGCGTCCCGTTCCTTGGGATGAAGAAAGCAACCAGGTTTGTTGCCGTGAGGAGATTGGTTCATCGCGGTGGTTGGTGGGCGATATCGCCCACTCTACGATCGGCACCCGTCAGCCCACCAGAGCTGATCTCGTCATCGTCGCGTTTTAGGCGCCCACAAGGCGCGCCGCAGTTGGCAACCACCGTCACTCTTCTTCCGGCGGCAGCACGATCTGCTCGTCATCGATGGCCAGCTTGCCGGCCATCAGCACCGCCTGGGTGCGGTTGGTGACGCCGAGCTTGCGCAGGATCGCGGTGACGTGGGCCTTGATCGTCGCTTCGGAGACGTTGAGGTCGTAGGCGATCTGCTTGTTGAGGCGGCCGGCGCCGAGCATCTGCAATACCCGGAACTGCTGCGGGGTCAGCTCGCGCAGGCGCTGGCCGATTTCGCGTTCCTCGCGCCCGGTCTGGGGCACGTTGTGCGCTTCCGGCGGTGCCCAGGTCTCGCCATCCAGGATGGTGCCCAGCGCATGGCCGATCGTGTCCGAATCGGCGGATTTGGGGATGAAGCCGAACGCACCATGGTCGAGCGCGCGGCGCATTACCGTCGGCTCCTCACGGGCGGATACCACCACCACCGGCAGCTGCGGGTGCAGGGCGCGCATATGCACGAGCGCGTTGAAGCCCTGTGCGCCGGGCATGTTGAGGTCCATCAGGACCAGGTCGGCGTCGGTGTGCTGGTCGGCCAGTTGGTACAGCGCTTCCACGCTGTCCGCTTCGTACAGCTGCACGCCGGGGATGACGCGTTGCACGGCCCCACGAAGGGCTTCGCGGAACAGCGGATGATCATCGGCAATCAGGAGGGTCGTCATGGTGGGGGCCATGTTGCGGAGGAGTGCAGCGACGCAACGAAAAAGTCTATCGAGATGACAGCCCCCTGAGTCAGGGGGCGGCCGCGAAGCGGCGGGGTGTGGGTGCTGGTGAGGCGGGGCCCACG
>NZ_JBHFHW010000029.1:354179-359820 GCF_057333975.1 Stenotrophomonas sp. AGC87 | reverse complement strand
ATCCGCTTGCGGATCGGGGGAGCGACAGCGCGAACGCGATGACGCGGCCCCATTCTGCGCCTTCACGGCGAAGGGTTAGTTCACTTCACTTTGCGTTCTTCCACCAGCGAGGCCACGACCGACGGATCGGCCAGGGTCGAGGTGTCGCCGAGTTGGTCCGGTGCGTTCTCGGCGATCTTGCGCAGGATGCGGCGCATGATCTTGCCCGAGCGCGTCTTGGGCAGGCCCGGCGCCCACTGCAGATGATCAGGCGCGGCGATCGGACCGATCTCCTTGCGCACCCAGGCCACCAGCTCCTTGTGCAGTTCATCGCTCGGCGCCTCGTCGGCGATCAGGGTTACGTAGGCATAGATGCCCTGGCCCTTGATGTCGTGCGGGAAGCCGACCACGGCCGCTTCGGCCACCTTGGGGTGCGAGACCAGCGCGCTTTCCACTTCGGCGGTGCCGATGCGGTGGCCGGAAACGTTGATCACATCGTCCACGCGGCCGGTGATCCAGTAGTAGCCATCCTCGTCACGACGGCAACCATCACCGGTGAAATAGCTGCCCGGGTAGGTGCGGAAATAGGTGTCGATGAAGCGCTGATGGTCGCCGTAGACGGTGCGCATCTGGCCCGGCCACGAATCGCGGATGATCAGGTTGCCTTCGGTGGCCCCCTCCTGGATCTCGCCATCGGCGTTCACCAGCGCCGGCTGCACGCCGAAGAAGGGCAGGGTGGCCGAGCCCGGCTTGAGATCGACCGCGCCGGCCAGCGGCGAGATCAGGATGCCGCCGGTTTCGGTCTGCCACCAGGTATCCACGATCGGGCAGCGGCTGTCGCCGACCACCTCGTAGTACCAGCGCCACGCTTCGGGATTGATCGGCTCGCCGACGCTGCCGAGCAGGCGCAGCGAACTGCGCGAGGTGCGCTTGACCGGTGCATCGCCTTCGCGCATCAACGCGCGGATCGCGGTGGGGGCGGTGTAGAAGATGGTGACCTGGTGCTTGTCGATCACCTCCCAGAAGCGCGAGGTGTTCGGGAAGTTCGGCACGCCTTCGAACATCACCGAGGTGGCGCCATTGGCCAGCGGGCCGTACACGATGTAGCTGTGGCCGGTGACCCAGCCGACATCGGCGGTGCACCAGTAGATGTCGTCTTCGCGCAGGTCGAACACCGCTTCATGGGTGTAGGCCGCGTACAGCAGGTAACCGCCGGTGGTGTGCAGCACGCCCTTGGGCTTGCCGGTGGAGCCGGAGGTGTAGAGGATGAAGAGCGGATCCTCGGCATTCATGCGCTCGGGCTCGCACTGCGCCGGCTGCGGGTCCACCACATCGTGGAACCAGCGGTCGCGCGGGGCCTGCATGTCCACCGCGCCGCCGGTGTGGCGGACCACCAGCACCGTTTCCACGGTGGTGGTGCCGGGCAGCTTCAGCGCGGCATCGACGTTGGCCTTGAGCGGGATCTTCTTGCCACCGCGCAGCCCTTCGTCGGCGGTGATGATCAGCTTGCTGCCGCAGTCGATGACGCGGTCGGCGATCGAGTTCGGGGCGAAGCCGCCGAACACCACCGAGTGGATCGCACCGATACGCGCGCAGGCCAGCATGGCCACGGCGGCGTCGACGATCATCGGCAGGTAGATGGTGACCCGGTCGCCCTTCTTGACGCCGAGGTTGCGCAGCGCGTTGCCGAGGCGGCAGGTGCGCTCATACAGCTCGCGATAGGTGACGCCCTGCGCCGGTGCATCGGGGCTGTCCGGTTCGAACAGCAAGGCGATCTTGTCGCCGCGTTTGTCGAGCTGGCGATCCAGGCAGTTGACGCTGGCGTTGAGCTCGCCGTCTTCGAACCATTTGATGCGGAAATCGTCGAGCTGGTAGCTGACATTCTTGATGCGGGTCGGTTTCTTGAACCAGTCCAGGCGCTCGGCGGCCTTGCCCCAGAAGGCATCCGGATGCTCCACCGATTCGCGGTAGAGCTGCTGGTACGTGTTCTTGTCGATCCGCGATGCCGCGGCGAACGCGGCGTCGACGGGGTAAAGATCAGCCATGGCACCCTCACTTGCACGTTGACTTGGGGTTGTGCGGTCGCAACATAAGTGGCGACCTCTCCCCCTCAGTTTGCCGCATCCACCCGTCTGCGCGGTATCGGGGTGGTTAGACCATGGTCGAACGCCGGCCACCTCGATATGACATGGCCGTCAACCCCGGTAGCTCACGACCGTTGGTCGTGAGGCAAGGCGTACCGACCCACGGTCGGTACCTGCGCGGTGCCTGCGGCACCTGCCGGTCGCCTGCCGGCGCCCGGGTCGTACTCGCCCCTTGGGGCAAGTACGACTAATGGCCAATAGCTTCGGTGCGTCAACGCGCCGCACCCTCGGCTCGACCGTGCCCCATGCGCGGCATCACCTTGCCACCCGGGAGAGAGGGCAACATGAGCCACCGTTTGCTGAGGACGACACGCCGGCCGTTGGCCGCCGCCATGTTCGTCGCATTGATCGCGCCAGGCATGGCGTTCGCCGAAACCGCAAAAGAAAAAGCGCTGGAAGCCCGCGTTGTCGAGCTGGAGCGCCAGGTCCAGCTGCTGCTGAACAACCAGCAGCAACAGCAGGTCCAGATCAGCCAGGCCCAGACCGATGTCACCGCGGTGCGCACCGTGCAGGCGCAGCAACCGGTGGCGGCCACGGTGCCGGCCGGCAAGCAGCCGATCCAGGTCACCACCATCACCCCGGGCGCCGCGCCGGGGACCACGGTCAAGATCGGCGGCTTCATCAAGGCCGATTTCCTCGCCACCCAGACCGGCGACGGTCAGCTGGCCGACGATGCCACCGGCCGCGCGCTGTACCTGCCGGGCCAGACCCCGGTGGCCGGTGCCGGCGGCAGCGGCAAGCGCTCTGACGTGGATTACAACGCCCATGCCAAGTTCTCGCGCTTCAATCTTGGCATCGACAATGTCAGCGAGGCCGGCAACAAGTCCGGTGCGTTCTTCGAGATGGACTTCTTCGGCAACTCGCTGGGCAACCAGACCGCGACCAATACCTACGGTGCGACCCTGCGTCACGCCTACATGTACTGGAACAACTGGATGGCCGGCCAGACCTGGTCGAACTTCATGGACGCGGCCTCGCTGCCGGAAGCCGCCCACTTCGTCGGCCCGACCGATGGCGTGATCTTCGTGCGCCAGGCACAGATCCGCTACACCCAGGGCGGCTTCAGCGTCGCGCTGGAAAACCCGGAAACCACGCTGCTCACCGGCACCCGCAACCCGGTCACCGGCGCGTGGACCAACGTGGCCAGCAACTCCGACCGCGGCGCACTGCCGGATCTGACCCTGCGTTATGGCTGGAAGGGTGACTGGGGCACCTTCGGCGTCGGCGGCGTGGTCCGTCAGCTGAAGGTCGACAACCAGACCACCGGTGCCGATGCGGACAAGATCGCCGGCGGCCTCACCCTGGGCGGCAAGTGGGTGATGGGCCCGACCGATACGCTGCACTACCAGGTCACCGGTGGCGAAGGCATCGCACGTTACATCGGCCTGGGCGTCACCGCCGATACCGCGTATGACATCGCCCGCGACGAACTCAATCCGACCGGCGTGCTGGCCGGCTATGTGGGCTGGCGCCACGCCTTCACCCCGAAGCTGCGCACCAACCTGATCTACGCGCGCAGCGATTACGACAACGACGGCAGCCTCGGCCCGCTGGTCACCAAGAGCGTGCAGAGCATCCGCGGCAACGTGTTCTACACGCCAATGCCCAAGGTCGATGTCGGCGCCGAGCTGATGTACGGCGTGCGCGAGATCGAGGACGGCCGCAAGGGCGATATCAGCCGCCTGCAGTTCACGACGAAATACAGCTTCTAAAAGAAAAAACGATTGCCGGTGTACAGCCGGCACAACACAACGATTGCTTCGGAGGGGAAGCGTCTTATGTCCACCACACCCGCACCAACAAAAGCCCAACTTACCCAGGGACACAAGAAGGTCATCTTCGCGTCCAGCCTGGGTACTGTCTTCGAGTGGTACGACTTCTTCCTGTACGGCTCGCTCGCCGCGATCATCGCCAAGCAGTTCTTCAGCGGCGTCAATGAAACCACGGGCATGATCTTCGCCCTGCTGGCGTTCGCGGCCGGCTTCTTCGTGCGCCCGTTCGGTGCGGCCTTCTTCGGCAGCCTCGGCGACCGCATCGGCCGCAAGTACACCTTCCTGGTCACGATCCTGATCATGGGCATCTCGACCTTCCTGGTCGGCGTGCTGCCCAACTACGCCTCGATCGGTTTCGCCGCCCCGGTGATCCTGATCATCCTGCGTCTGGCCCAGGGCCTGGCGATGGGTGGCGAGTACGGTGGTGCCGCGACCTACGTCGCCGAGCATGCACCGGCCGACAAGCGTGGCCTGTACACCAGCTTCATCCAGTGCACCGCGACGCTCGGCCTGTTCATGTCGCTGCTGATCATCCTGGCCTGCCGTTACTTCCTGGGCAATGAAGCGTTCGAAGCCTGGGGCTGGCGTATTCCGTTCCTGGTCTCGATCGTGCTGCTGGGCATCTCGGTGTGGATCCGCCTGCAGCTGAGCGAATCCCCACTGTTCCAGCAGATGAAGGCCGAAGGCAAGGGCTCCAAGACCCCGTTCCGTGACAGCCTCAAGGACGGCAACCTCAAGCTGATGCTGCTGGTCCTGCTCGGTGCCGCAGCCGGTCAGGCCGTGGTGTGGTACGGCGGTCAGTTCTACGCGCTGTTCTTCCTGAGCAGCATGCTCAAGGTCGACGCCACCACCTCCTACCTGCTGATCGCCGCCGCGCTGGCGCTGGGTGTGCCGTTCTTCATCTTCTTCGGCTGGCTGTCCGACCGTATCGGCCGCAAGAAGATCATCCTGGCCGGCTGTCTGCTGGCCGCGATCACCTACATCCCGATCTTCAAGGGCCTGACCCACTTCGCCAACCCGGCCATCGAAGAAGCCCGCACCAACTCGCCGGCGCTGGTCAATGCCGATCCGAACACCTGCTCGTTCCAGTTCGATCCGGTCGGCCTGCGCAAGTTCACCAGCTCCTGCGACGTGGCCACCGCGGCCCTGACCAAGGCCGGTGTGCCCTATGAAGTGAAGCCGGCCCCGGCCGGTACGCTGGCGACGGTCAATGTCGGGACCACCGCCGTGACCTCCTACGAGGCTGCAGGCCTGACCAAGGAAGAACTCAAGGCCAAGGGCGATGCCTTCGGCGGAGAGCTCAAGGGTGCGTTGGGTGCCGCCGGTTACCCGGCCAAGGCTGACAATGCGCGCATCAACATCCCCGGCACGATCTTCATGCTGTGGCTGCTGGTGCTGTACGTGACCATGGTCTACGGCCCGATCGCCGCCTACCTGGTCGAGCTGTTCCCGACGCGTATCCGCTACACCTCGATGTCGCTGCCGTACCACATCGGCAACGGCTGGTTCGGTGGCTTCCTGCCGGCGATTTCCTTCGCGCTGGTGGCTGGTACCGGCAACCTCTACTACGGCCTGTGGTACCCGATCATCATCGCGTTGATGACGGTCGTGGTCGGCGGCCTGTTCCTGCATGAAACCAAGGATGTGGACATCACCAAGTAACGGTGATCCACACGGCAAGACCAAGGGGCCGCGATGCGAATCGCGGCCCCTTCTCTTTCCGGGGTAGTGGGGGGGGGGGGGGGG
>NZ_JBHFHW010000029.1:352064-354129 GCF_057333975.1 Stenotrophomonas sp. AGC87 | reverse complement strand
AGCGTGTGAGGCTGCCGGCCAGCGGCCGGCACTCCCCTGACCCGCTCTCACGCAGCCTGCCGCTATAGTCGGGCCATGAGCGATGCCCACACCGATCCCGCCGCGCTTCCCGCGATCCTGCAGACCCTGCGTACCGCCTGGCAGGCCAACCGCCCGACGCTGGAACAGCGCCGCGATGACCTGCAGCGCCTGCGCGCGGCCCTCAAGGCGCGCCTGCCGGAAATGGCCGCGGCGATCTCGGCCGACTTCGGCCACCGCTCCACCCACGAATCGCTGATCGCCGATGGCATGACCGTGCTCGGCGACATCGACCATCTGTGCGGCCATCTGCGCGGCTGGATGCGGCCGCGCCGGGTCGGTGTCGGCTGGCGGTTCTGGCCGGCGCGCGCGCAGACCCGTGCGGTACCGCTGGGCGTGGTCGCGGTGATCTCGCCGTGGAACTACCCGGTCAACCTGGCGCTGATTCCGCTGGCGACCGCGATCGCCGCCGGCAACCACGTGATCCTCAAGCCGTCCGAGCACACGCCCCGCACCAGTGCCTTCCTGCAGTCGCTGCTGGCCGACGTCTTCCCCTTGGATCGCGTGGCGGTCGTGCAGGGCAACGGAGACCTCGCCAGCGCCCTGGCCGGCTCGCCGCTGGACCACCTGGTGTTCACTGGCTCCACCACCATCGGCCGCAAGGTCATGGCGGCCGCGGCCGAGCACCTGACCCCGCTGACCCTCGAACTGGGCGGTAAATCCCCCGCCATCGTCTGCAGCGATTACCCGCTGGAGAAGGCGGCCGCGCGCCTGGCCACCGGCAAGTTCTTCAATGCCGGCCAGACCTGCATCGCGCCGGACTACGTGCTGATCGACGGCCATCGCCAGCGCGAACTGGTGCAGCAGCTGCAGACCCAGGTGCAGGCGCGCTATGGCGATTTCAGCGACGCCGCCGATTACACCCGGATCATCCACGACGGCCAGTACCAGCGCCTGCGCGGCTATCTCGATGAGGCCCGCGCGCGGGGCGTGCCGGTAATCGAACTGGCCACGGTCGATCCCGAGCGTGCCCAGCGCGAGCGGCTGATCGTGCCGACCATCGTGCTCGATCCGCCGGCCGATCTGGCGCTGATGCGCGAAGAGATTTTTGGCCCTATCCTGCCGGTCTGCGCCTATCCGGATCTGGACGCCGCCATCGCGGCGGTGCAGTCCCGTGACCGCCCGTTGGCGCTGTACGTCTTCAGTCACGAACCTACGCAGGTGGAACGGGTGCTGGCGCAGGTCGTGGCCGGCGGCATCACCGTCAACGACACGCTGCTGCATTTCGCGGTCAATGGGCTGCCGTTCGGCGGCGTTGGCCCGAGTGGCATGGGCGCGTACCACGCGCGCGCCGGTTTCGATGCGATGAGCAAGCAGCTGCCGATCCTGTGGCAGTCGCGCTGGGCCGCCAGCGATCTGCTCAAGCCGCCGTATTCGAAGATCGCCGGGATGTTGAAGGCGATGGTGCGGTGAACCTTAAATCGAACCGATGCGCTGGTGAGCCGATTACCACGTCTATTCGGCTCACGCGGCCGTGCCTAAGCATCGGGCCTGCTCGAGCTTGACGTTGAGAAAAGAACGATCAACGCCCCGGCTGTGATGATCGGCCTTCGTGGAACCACGCATAGGCCGCAGCTTCAAGATCTCCTTCCTCGGCGATCACCGAACCGTCCTCGTCCAGCAGGGTGTAGTGGCACTGGTCACCGCCCAGCGCGGCGCTGCCATCCAGCCCGAGCAGCAGGGTGTAGAGGGTGTCGGTGGTGAAGACATCGAGCATCTCCCGCAACTGCTGGGTCTGCTCGGGCGACAGGTCCATCGCGGCGATTCTTGCTGCGCACGCCGTGCCTGGAGTCCATGCCATGGCGAGGAGGTTCGCTTTCTCCGCGTACCACCTTGCTACGAAGGCATCTGCGTTCATTGAATATCTGCGCTACCGGGGGTGTGCCACAGCCTAGCGGGGGACGCAGGCGTGCGGCAAAAATCTGCGTGCCCGGACGCGAGAGGCTGCCGGCCAGCGGCCGGCACTACCTGCGCCCCCCCCCCCCCC
>NZ_JBHFHW010000029.1:337134-352008 GCF_057333975.1 Stenotrophomonas sp. AGC87 | reverse complement strand
CCGACCAAGGGGGGGGGGCTACCGGTAGAATGCCCGCATGAAAATCGCCTCCTGGAACGTCAACTCGCTCAACGTGCGCCTGCCGCACCTGGAACAATGGCTCACGGCGTTCGCGCCGGATGTGGTCGGCATCCAGGAAACCAAGATGGAGGACCACAAGTTCCCCGACGCGGTGCTGGCCGGGCTGGGCTACCGCAGCGTGTTTGCCGGGCAGAAGACCTACAACGGCGTCGCGCTGCTCTCGCGCGAGCCGGCGCAGGACGTGCAGATCGGCATCCCCGGCTTCGAGGATGAACAGAAGCGTGCCATCGCCGGTACCGTCAACGGCGTGCGCATCATCAACCTGTACGTGGTCAACGGCCAGGACGTGGGCACCGACAAGTACGCCTACAAGCTGCGCTGGCTCGAGGCCGTGCATGCCTGGGTCGAGGCCGAGCTGGCCCGGTACCCGGAGCTGGTGGTGATGGGTGACTTCAACATCGCGCCCGATGCCCGCGACGTGCACGACCCGCTGGTCTGGAACGAGAACCACATCCTGACCTCCACCGCCGAGCGCGGCGCCCTGAACAAGCTGCTGCAGCTGGGCCTGCACGATGCCTTCCGCCTGCACAGCGAGGAAGAGGGCGTGTTCAGCTGGTGGGACTACCGGGCGGCCGGCTTCCGTCGCAACCTCGGCCTGCGCATCGACCTGACCCTCGTCTCCGACGCGCTCAAGGCGCGCGCGCTGGCCTCGGGCATCGACCGTGAGCCGCGTACTTGGGAGCGCCCCAGCGACCATGCCCCGGCCTGGGTGCAGTTGGGCTGAGCCCACATACAACAAGGCCCGGCAGTGCCGGGCCTTGTTGATCAAACGGGGTACGTGCGTTTGTTACCGCACGTTTCTGCGCGTAAACAGATTCACGATCGCGAGCAGGATCACTGCGCCGATCAACGAGAACAGGAACGTGCGGATGGTGATCGCTTCATTGATGCCACCGCCGAACAGCCAACCGGCCAGCAATGCGCCGACGATGCCGACCACGATGTTGAGGATGATGCCTTGCTGCGCGTCCCGCTTCATGATGATGCTGGCAAGCCAGCCCACGATGCCGCCGACGATCAACCAGATGATGATGCCCATAACGTTGACTCCCTCTGTGCGGTTGCAACCCCTGCAGTGGACGGCACACCCTGTGAAATCGTCGTGCAGCCGCGATGGCGGAGCCGTGGCATGACCCTGCCGGCGACGTTGGACGGCCCTTGGCGCTTCGGCCCGGTCACCGTCTGGCGCCTGCCGCACGTGCCCGGCACCCGTGGCGAGCCGCAGGCGCGGGTGTTGCTGGCCGAACAGCTGGGTGGCAGCCCCGAGAGACTGCCGCTGCAGCGCGACCCGCGCGGCCGGCCAGAGCTGCATGGCCCGTTGGCGCATATCGGCACCGGCTGGAGCCACAGCCACGGGCAGCTGCTGGTCGCCCTCGGTGAAGGCGTCCGCCTCGGCGTGGACCTGGAGCCGCTGCGCCCGCGCCCACGGATGCTGGAAATCGTGCAGCGCTTCTTCCACCCGGCCGAGATCGCCTGGCTGGAATCGCTGGACGAGAACGCCCGCAACCATTGGTTCTTCCGCGTGTGGTGCGCCAAGGAAGCGCTGTTGAAGGCACAGGGGCAGGGCATCTCCTTCGGTCTGCACCGGCTGCAGCTCGCGCCGGGCGTCGATGGTGGCCTGCACCTGGCCTGGTGCGATCCGGAACTGGGGCCGGCCGAGCGCTGGCACCTGCACGAGTGGCAGGCGGCCGATGATTTCCGCGCGGCGCTGGCCTGGCATGCGATGTGAGATGGGGCCGACCAACGGTCGGCACTACCGACCTGCGATAATGGTGCCATGACAGAACACACCCTCCCCGCTGGCGTGGCCGACGCGCTTGAGCGCGGCTTGGCCGCCATGCAGCTGGATGCCGCGCTGGCACCGCCGCTGCTGACCTACCTGACCCTGCTCGACCGCTGGAATCGCACCTACAACCTGACCGCCATCCGCGACCCGCTGGAGATGGTCACCCGCCATCTGCTCGATTCGCTGGCGATGCAGCCGTACCTGGAGACCGGCACCCTGGCCGATCTGGGTACCGGCCCCGGGCTGCCGGGCATCCCGCTGGCGATCGCGCGCCCGCAGCTGCAGGTGACCCTGGTCGAGAGCAACGGCAAGAAGGCCCGCTTCATGCGCGAGGCTGTGCGCCAGCTGGGCCTGGGCAATGCCCGCGTGGCCGAGTCGCGCGCCGAGGCGCTGGCCGAACCGGCCGCCTACGACCATTTGACCGCCCGCGCGATGGATACCCTGGCCGGGATCATCCGGGTTGGCGGGCATCTGCTGCGCCCGGGCGGCCGCCTGCTGGCCATGAAAGGCGTGTACCCGCACGACGAGATCGCGCAGCTGCCGGCCGGCTGGGCGGTGGAGAAGGTGGTGCCGCTGAGCGTCCCCGGATTGACCGGCGAGCGCCATCTGGTGGTGGTTACCGGCCCGTGAGCCGGTGACCTCGGCGAGCGCAGCGCCCGCCCCAGCAGCGTTCCGGTCCGCTCCTGCGGTGGCCTCAGGTGGCGCCGTCGGCGTGCCCGTGGGCGTCGCTGCGGCATTGCGGCGCGTGCCTGCCGCGCATCTCACAGTGCATGACACGCCCCATATACGCATAATGACCAGTCCCACTCCCTGCCGATGAGGCTCACCCGCATGGCCCGCATCATCGCCATCGCCAACCAGAAAGGTGGCGTCGGCAAGACCACGACCGCCGTCAATCTGGCCGCCTCCCTGGCTGCTGCACCCAAGCGCGTGCTTCTTGTCGACCTCGATTCCCAAGGCAATGCGACCATGGGCAGCGGCGTGGACAAGCGCGAAGTCGCCGCCTCCACCTGTGATCTGCTGCTGGGCGAAAGCACCGCGGCCGAGGTCCGGGTCAAGACCCCGGAAGGTTTCGACCTGCTCCCGGGCAACATCGACCTGACCGCCGCCGAGATCCAGCTGATGGACCAGAGCGAGCGCGAGCAGCGCCTCAAGCGCGCGCTGGCCCCGATCCGCGACGAATACGACTACATCCTGATCGATTGCCCGCCGGCGCTGTCGCTGCTGACGCTCAACGCGCTGGCCGCCGCCGATTCGGTGATCGTGCCGATGCAGTGCGAGTACTACGCGCTGGAAGGCCTGAGCGCGCTGGTGGAAACCATCGAAGCGCTGCGCGCCAACCTCAATCCCGCGCTGGAGATCGAGGGTGTGCTGCGGACCATGTTCGATGTGCGCAACAACCTGGCCAATGCCGTGTCGGCCGAGCTGACCGAGCACTTCGGCGAGCAGGTGTTCCGCACCATCGTGCCGCGCAACGTGCGCCTGGCCGAGGCGCCCAGCCATGGCCAGAGCATCGTCGGGTACGACCGTGCCTCGCGCGGTGGCGTTGCCTATCTCGGCCTGGCCGGCGAGATCATCCGTCGCAACAACCAACGCAAGAAGGCCGACAAGGCCATGGAGACCGCCTGATGAGCACCAAGCCTGCCCTCGGCAAGAAACGCGGCCTCGGCCGTGGCCTCGACGCGCTGTTGGGGCCCAAGGGGGCGGTGACACAGGTGCAGGCGGCGGCCGTGGTCGAACCCCTGCCGGGTGAACGCCTGCGCAAGCTGCCGGTCGGTCATCTGCAGCCGGGCAAGTACCAGCCACGCCGCGACATGGACGAGACCAAGCTTGCCGAGCTGGCCGAGTCGATCAAGGCGCAGGGCGTGATCCAGCCGATCCTGGTCCGTCAGCTTGGCGCGGACAGCTTCGAGATCGTGGCCGGCGAACGCCGCTGGCGTGCCTCGCAGCTGGCCGGTCTGGATGAAGTGCCGGTGGTGGTGCGCGAACTGGAAGACCGCACCGTCATCGCGATGGCGCTGATCGAGAACATCCAGCGCGAAGACCTCAACCCGCTCGAAGAAGCCGAAGCCCTGCAGCGGCTGATCAGCGAATTCGCTCTGACCCACGCCGAGGCCGCCCAGGCCGTCGGCCGCTCGCGTGCGGCGGTGTCCAACCTGCTGCGCCTGCTGGAGCTGCCGATCGCCATCCGCCTGCTGCTGGAAACCCGGCGGCTGGAAATGGGCCATGCCCGCGCGCTGCTCACCCTGGCGCCGGAACTGGCCAGCAAGCTGGCCCAGGAAGCGGCTGACCAGGGCTGGTCGGTGCGCGAAGTGGAACACCGCGCGCAGCAGTTCGCTGCTGGCAAAGTGCCCGGCGCGCTGCGCAAGAAGCCCACCGCCGCCGCGCCGCAGGCCGATATCGCTTCGCTGGAAACCGAGTTGTCCGAGTCGCTGGGTGCCCGCGTGGCGATTGCCCACGGCCGTGGCGGCAAGGGCAAGCTGATCATCCATTACACCGACCTGGACACGCTGGATGGCGTGCTCGACCGACTTCGCGCACAGAAGGGCTGAGTCCCCCGCAGGCGTCAGAGGATTTCCCCCAACCAATGAACCCCACCAAGGTCGACCGCAACCATCTGTTGCGTCTGACCGACCTGCCGAATGTCGGGCCGGCCTGTGAGAAAGATCTCCGTCTGATCGGCATCCGCGTGCCAGCGCATCTGCGCGGTCGCGATGCCTACGACATGTACGCGCAGCTGTGTCTGCGCACCGGGGTGATGCACGACCCCTGTGTGATCGATGTATTTCTGTCGGTGCTGCGCTTCATGCAGGGCGAGGCGCCGCGGCCGTGGTGGGATTTCAGCAAGGAACGCAAGGCCCCCCTGGCCAAGGAAGCGCCGCTCAGCCTCTGGTGAGGCGGGCCACCGGGACGCGCGGATCGCCACGCGTGCGTCCCGGCAACGCACTGCATTGATACGTGGCTGCATGACGGACAGACCCCATGACGATTCTCGTGACCGGCGCGGCTGGTTTCATCGGCGCCAACACCTGCAAGGCCCTGCTTGAGCGCGGTGAGCGCGTCGTCGGCCTGGATAACTACAACGACTACTACGATCCGCAGCTCAAGCGCGATCGCGTGGCCGCGCTGTGTCCGCAGGCCGACATCCGCGTGCTCGACCTGACCGACCGCGAGGGCCTGGCCGCGCTGTTCGATGAGATTCAGCCGACCCGAGTGATCCACCTGGCCGCACAGGCCGGCGTGCGTTACTCCCTGGAGAACCCGCATGCCTACGTCGACAGCAACCTGACCGGCTTCGTCAACATGCTGGAGCTGTGCCGTCATCGCGGTGTGGCCCATCTGGTGTACGCCTCCAGCAGTTCGGTATACGGCGATTCGGCGACCCCGCCGTTCTCCGAAGACCAGCGCATCGACAAGCCGCGCTCGCTGTACGCCGCGACCAAGGCCGCCAACGAGCTGATGGCCTACACCTATGCCCAGCTGTACGGGCTGCACGCCACCGGCTTGCGCTTCTTCACCGTGTACGGCCCGTGGGGCCGCCCGGACATGGCACCGCTGCTGTTCTCGCGCGCGGTGCTGGCCGGCCGCCCGATCGATGTCTTCAACGACGGAAAAATGCAGCGCGACTTCACACATGTCTCCGACATCGTGGAAGGTATCCTCGGCGCGCTGGCGCATCCGTCCAGCGAGGTCGTGCCGCATCGCGTCTTCAACCTCGGCAACCACACGCCGATCGAGCTCGAGCACTTCATCGGGGTCATCGAGGCGGCCGCCGGCCGCCCGGCGCAGAAGGTCTACAAGCCGATGCAGCCCGGCGACATGGTCCGCACCATGGCCGATACCACCCGCGCGCATGACGCTTTCGGCTACGCGCCGGCCATGCCGATCGAGCGCGGTCTGCCGCCGGTGGTGGCCTGGTGCCGCGATTATTTCGGCGATCACGCCTGACACACACGCCTCGATTCATCTTCGGATAACCTCGGGTGCGGAAAATGCGCGCTCTTTTTCGATCCTGGCCATTCGCAGAGCCCGACCATGAGCCAACCCCAGTTGTCGGTCGTCGTCCCGGTCTTCAATGAACGCGACAACGTCACGCCCCTGATCAACGAGATCACCACCGCACTGCGTGGGCAGATCGATTTCGAAATCGTCTACATCGACGACCACTCGCGCGACGACACCCTGGCGGTGCTGCAGGCCCTGAAGGCCACCGCGCCTGAGCTGCGGGTGCTGCACCACGTGACCCAGAGCGGGCAGAGCACCGCGGTACGCAACGGCGTCAAGCACGCGCGCGCGCCGTGGATCGCCACCCTGGATGGTGATGGCCAGAACGACCCGGCCGACATCCCCAAGCTGCTCGCGGCACGGGCCGCAGCCGCCACCGAGGTCAAGCTGTTCGCCGGCTGGCGCGTCAATCGCCAGGATTCGGGCAGCAAGCGCTGGGCCAGCAAGTGGGCCAATGCGATCCGCGCGCGCATGCTGCGCGACGATACCCCCGATACTGGCTGCGGCATCAAGCTGTTCGAGCGCGCTGCGTTCCTGGAGTTGCCGTACTTCGACCACATGCACCGCTACCTGCCGGCGCTGATGCAGCGGGCCGGCTGGAAGACGACCAGCGTGCCGGTCAATCACCGCCACCGCACCGCGGGCGTGTCCAAGTACAACAATCTCGGCCGTGCCCTGGTCGGCATCCGCGACCTGCGCGGGGTGGCCTGGCTGATCACGCGCAGCAAGCGCACCGCCGTGGAAGAACGCTGATGGAACTGCATTGGCTCGATCAGCCGCTCACCTGGTTGTACTGGACCGGCCTGCATGTGACCGGCTGGAAGCTGATCGGCTATACCGGCGCGCTGATGTTCGGCGGCCGCTGGCTGGTCCAGTTCATCGCCTCGCGCCGCGCCGGCAAGCCGGTGATCCCGCGCCTGTTCTGGTACATGAGCGTGGTCGGCAGCCTGATGACGCTGAGCTACTTCCTGTTCTCGGCCAAGCAGGACTCGGTGGGCGTGCTGCAGAACCTGTTCCCGGCCTTCACCGCCTTGTACAGCCTGAAGCTGGATATCGCGCACCGCGGGTGGAAGCGGGACAAGGCGACGCATTAGGGTCGCGCAGGACTTTTGATCCATGCACCGCCCGGCGGCTTGGTGCCATGATCGGGGTTTGCCGTCCCTCGGGAACCCTTGACCGTGAAATCACCGCTCGTTGCTGCGCTGCTGCTCGCCCTGGCCCTTCCCGCCGGCGCTGCCCTGGCTGCTCCTCCGGCTGCCCCGGCTGCCGCCCCGGCCCGCCTGGCCACTGAAAGCCCTGCCGACGGGCAGTTCCGCGCGATCTACGAGAAGGAATGGGCCTGGCGCGAAGCCGGCGGCGGTGAGGCCAGCGAAGACGGTGACGGCCCGGCCAACGCCACCCGCATGCCCGATGTCGGTGCCGCTGCGCAGCAGGGCCGGTTGAAGGTCTGGGACGACGTCCTGGCCCAGCTGGACAAGGTCGACACCAAGGCGCTTTCGGCCGAGAACCGCATCAACTACGCGATCTACCGCGACCAGGTGTTCAACCTGGCTGCCGAGGTGCGCCTGCGCGCCTACGAAATGCCGTTCAACGCGGATTCCTCGTTCTGGTCGAACCTGTCCTTCATGGCCCGGCGCGAGATGAAGACCGCGCAGGACTACCGCAACTACATCGCACGCCTGAACGATGTGCCGCGCTACTTCGATCAGCAGACCGAGAACATGCGCGCCGGCCTCAAGCGCGGTTTCAGCGTGCCGCGTGCGGTGCTCGATGGCCGCGAGGTCTCGATCGCCACCGTGTCCGAGCTGAAGGACCCGACCCAGTCGCCGCTGTACGCACCGTTCAAAAAGCTGCCGGCCAGCATCCCGGCTGCCGAGCAGGCACAGCTGCAGGAACAGGCCCGCCAGGCGATCGGCGGCAGCGTGGTGCCGGCGTTCGGCACGTTGCGCACCTTCTTCGTCAGCGAGTACGTGCCGCAGGCGCGCACCACCCTGGCCGCCGAGGCGATGCCGGGCGGCAAGGCGTACTACAAGCAGCAGATCCACGAATACACCACGCTGGACCTGACCCCGCAGCAGATCCACGAGATCGGCCTGAAGGAAGTCGCGCGTATCCAGGCCGAGATGAACGGCATCATCAAGCAGGTCGAGTTCAAGGGCAGCTTCGCCGAGTTCCTGACCTTCCTGCGCACCGATCCGCAGTTCTACGCCAAGACCCCGGACGAGCTGCTGCACCGTGCGGCCTGGATCTCCAAGCGCGTGGATGGTGTGATCGGCAAGTACATGACGCTGCCGCGTGCGCGCTTCACCATCGTGCCGGTGCCGCCGGACATCGCCCCGTTCTGGACCGCCGGCCGTGGTGGCATGGGCACCTACTGGCTCAACACCTACAACCTGCCGGCGCGGCCGCTGTACAACCTTCCCGCGCTGACCCTGCATGAGTCCGATCCGGGCCATGCCCTGCAGGGCGCGCTGGCGGCAGAGCAGGGCGAGCAGCCCGCGTTCCGCCGCAACAACTACATCTCCGCCTATGGCGAAGGGTGGGGCCTGTACTGCGAGAAGCTCGGCGTGGAGATGGGCATCTACGAAACCCCGTACGAGGATTTCGGCCGCCTCACCTACGAAATGTGGCGCGCCGCGCGCCTGGTGATCGATACCGGCGTGCACCACAAGGGCTGGAGCCGCGAGCAGGCGCTGTCCTACCTGCGCGACCACACCGCGCTGAGCGAGCATGAAGTGACCACCGAAGTGGACCGCTACATCTCCTGGCCGGGCCAGGCGCTGAGCTACAAGCTCGGCGAGATCGCGATCGTGCGCCTGCGCGCGCAGGCCGAGCAGGAGCTGGGCGACCGTTTCGACGTCAAGGCCTTCCACGACGCCGTGCTCAGCCAGGGCTCGGTGCCGCTGCCGGTGCTGGAGGAACAGATCCAGGCCTTCATCGCCCAGCGCAAGGCCGCCGCCAGCTGAGGTGCGCGGGGCCGGCCATCGCGCCGGCCCCGGCCAACGTGAACCAAGCGGCCGGGCTGCGATTGTGTAACGGCTTCACGCCCGGCTACCCTGCGGGCCATGTTCCGTCGTGCCCGCCCGCGTCCGTCCCTGCTGCTCCGCCTGCTGATGCTGGTGGTGGTCGGTGTGGGCGTGTTCGGCAGTTCGCTGGCCTCGGCCCTGGCCGACATCCACCTGAGCGTGCATGCGGACAGCAGCGACGTGCATGGCAGCCTGGATGACGCCGCCGCCGATGTATCGGGCGACGACGACGGCAACGACGACTGGCTGCATGCCCTGGTGCATTGCGGTCACTGCCATGGCCACGGCGGCGTGCTGCCGATGGCCGCGATGGCCTGGAGCCTGCCGGCAGCCCCCAGCCATGGCGTGCCTGCCGGGTTGATCGCGCAACTGCGCACCCAACCGCCCGAGAACCTGCTGCGTCCTCCGATAGCGATCTGATGCCCTGCGGCCGCGTGCCGCCGTTTGCCATCTGTTCGCTTTCTGGAGACTCCCATGTGGATGCGTCTGGCAGCTTTGGCTGCCATTGCGTTCGTGCCGTGCGTGTACGCACAGGGCACGACACCTGCTGCACCTTTGACCCTCGACGACGCCATCGCGCGCGTCGCCCAGTACCACCCCGACCTGCGCCTGGCGCAGGCCCAGCGCCCCGTGTGGGAAGCCCGCCGTGACGCGGCCGGCCTGTCGCCCCCTTTGACCGTGGGCGTGGAGCTGGAGAATGCACTCGGCAGCGGTGACGCCCGTGGCTTCGATGCCGCCGAAGTCACCGTCACCCTGGCCGGCGTGCTGGAACGCGGCGGCAAGCTGGATGCCCGCCGCGCCGTGGCCCAGGCCAACCTGGACAGCCTGGCCCCGCAGCGCGAAACCGCGCGTCTGGATCTGATGGCCGAGGTCGCCCGCCGCTATCTGGCCGTGACCGACGCGCGCCAGCAGCTGCGCATCGCCGAGACCGATATCGAGCAGCGCAGGCGCGCCGTCGCCGCCGCGCGGCTGCGCCTGCAGGCCGGTGCCTCGCCCGAGTCGGTGCTGCTGACCGCGCAGGCGATGCAGGCTCAGGCCGAGCTGGACCGCGATCGCGCCCGGCAGATGGATCAGTCCGCGCGTGCGGCGCTGTCAGCACTGTGGCGCCAGCGCGAGCCCGGTTTCGACGTGGTCACCGGCGACCCGATGCAGCTGCCCGCGCTGCAGGACTTCGCCGTGCTCGCCGAAGAACTGCAGCGCACCCCGGAACTGGCGGTGCTGGCCGGTGAGCGCCGCATCCGCGAAGCGCAGGTGCAGCTGGCCCGCACCCAGGCACGGCCCGATGTCAGCTGGCAGGTGGGCGTGCGCAATGCGCGCGATACCCGCGACACCTCCCTGGTCGCCGGTTTCAGCCTGCCGCTGGGCAGTGTGCGCCGTGCCGACCCGGAGATCCGTGCCGCCGAGGCCGAACTGGCGCTCAACAGTGTGGAGCGCGACGCGCGCGCGCTGCAGCTGTACGCCACGCTCGCTGAAGCGCATGGCCGCTACCTGACCTCGCGTCTGGAAGTCACCCGCATGGCGCGCGACATGCTGCCGCAGCTGCAGCGTGCCGAGAACGCCGCCGAGAAGGCATGGCGTGCCGGCGCGATCAGTTACATGGAATGGGCCCAGCTGCAGGCGATGCGGATCGACGCACGCCAGCGCCAGCTCGAAGCGGCCATCGCCGCACAGACCGCCCTGATCGAAATCCAGCGCCTGACCGGCCAGAGCATGGTCGCCGCTACCGACACCGTGTCCACGGAGGACCGCCGATGACGCTTTCCCTGACCCGTACCGCGCTGGCCGCCAGCCTGTTGATCGCGCTGATGGCGCTCACCGGCTGCGGCGGCGCTGAGCCCGCTGCGGCGCCCGCCAAACCGGCCGGCACGGATGCCGGCCATGGCGAGGCCGGGCATGACGATGATCATGACGATCACGATGCCCCGGAACGCACCACCATCACCGCGGCCATGGCCGAACAGGCGGGCATCCGCGTGGCACCGGTCGTGGCCGGCACCATCGCCGACGAGCACGACGTGCAGGGCCTGCTGACCCCGGTCGATGGCCGCGTCGCCCAGGTGATGGCGCGCTTCCCCGGCCCGATCCGTTCGCTGCGCGCCAATGTCGGCGACCGCGTGCGTGCTGGTCAGGTGCTGGCCAGCATCGAGAGCAATCTGAGCCTGACCACCTACACCGTGACGGCACCAATCGGTGGCGTGGTGCTCGCGCGCCAGGCGCAGGTCGGTGGGGTGGCGGGCGAGGGCACGCCGTTGTTCGAGATCGGTGATCTGTCCACGTTGTGGGTGGACCTGCATATCTTCGGCAATGACACCCAGCACATCACCGCCGGCGTGCCGGTCACCGTGTCGCGCATGACCGACGGCGTCAGCCAGGCCACCACGCTGGAACGCGTGCTGCCCGGCACCGCGACCGCCAGCCAGAGCACGGTCGCCCGCGCCACGCTGCGCAACGACGACGGCCAATGGCGGCCCGGTGCCGCGGTCAAGGCGCGCATCGTGGTGGCCACCACGCCGGCTGCGCAGGTGGTGCCGCTGAGCGCACTGCAGACGATGGACGGCAGGGACGTGGTGTTCGTGCGCGAAGGCGATACCTATACCGCGCGTGCGGTGACCCTGGGTGCGCGCGATGCGGGCAAGGTGGAAGTACTCAGTGGCCTGACCGTCGGCGAAGACGTCGTGGTCGAGCAGAGCTACGTGGTCAAGGCCGACATCGGCAAGGCAGGGGCATCGCATGAACATTGACCTCTCGCCACGCCCCGCATCCGGAGGGCGCCCCCATGCTTGAGCGCATCATCCGCGCCGCCATCGCCCATCGCTGGTTGATGATGGCCCTGACGTTGGTGTTGATCGTCATCGGCAGCTGGAGTTTTACCCGGCTGCCGATCGACGCCACGCCGGACATCACCAATGTCCAGGTGCAGATCAATACCGCCGCCCCCGGCTACTCGCCGCTGGAGACCGAACAGCGCATCACCTATCCGGTGGAAACGGTGATGGCCGGCCTGCCGGCGATGGAGCAGGCACGCTCGCTGTCGCGCTACGGGCTCTCGCAGGTGACCGTGGTCTTCAAGGACGGCACCGACATCTACTTCGCGCGCCAGCAGGTCGCCGAACGCCTGCAGCAGGTCAAATCGCAGATTCCCGACGGCCTGGATCCGCAGCTGGGACCGATCTCGACCGGCCTCGGCGAGATCTTCATGTACACCATCGACGCCGATCCCAACGCGCGCAAGGCCGATGGCACGGCGTACACCGCCACCGACCTGCGCACCCTGCAGGACTGGGTGATCCGGCCGCAGCTGCGCAACGTGCCCGGCGTGACCGAGGTCAACACCATCGGTGGCTTCCAGCGCCAGGTGCACATCACCCCGGATCCGGCACGCCTGCGCGCGCTGGGCTTTACCTTGGAGGACGTGGCGCAGGCGGTGGAGGCCAACAACCAGAACGTCGGCGCCGGCTACATCGAACGCAACGGCCAGCAGTTCCTGGTCCGCATTCCCGGCCAGGTCGCCAACCTGGAGGAGATCGGCAACATCGTGCTGGCCCGCCGTGAAGGCGTGCCGATCCACGTGCACGACGTCGCCCAGGTGCAGGACGGACCGGAGCTGCGCAGTGGTGCGGCCACCCAGAACGGCCATGAAGTGGTGATGGGCACGGTGGTGATGCTGATCGGCGCCAACAGCCGCGATGTGGCCCAGGCTGCGGCGGCGCGTCTGCAGCAGGCGCAGGCCAGTCTGCCGGAGGGCGTCACCGTCACCGCCAGCTACGACCGCACCGCGCTGGTCGACCGCACCATCGCAACGGTCGCCAAGAACCTGATCGAAGGCGCCTTGCTGGTGATCGTGGTGCTGTTCCTGCTGCTCGGCAACTTCCGCGCGGCGTTGATCACCGCGGCGGTGATTCCGCTGGCGATGCTGTTCACGCTGACCGGCATGGCCCGTGGCGGCGTCTCGGCCAACCTGATGAGTCTGGGTGCGCTGGATTTCGGCCTGATCGTCGACGGGGCGGTGATCATCATCGAGAACTGCCTGCGCCGCTTCGGCGAACGCCAGCACGCACTCGGCCGCGACATGACCCGCGATGAACGCTTCGCCGAAACCGCCAGCGCCACCGCCGAGGTGATCCGCCCGAGCCTGTTCGGGCTGGGCATCATCACCGCGGTGTACCTGCCGATCTTCGCGCTCACCGGCGTGGAAGGAAAAATGTTCCACCCGATGGCGATCACCGTGGTGCTGGCCTTGACCGGTGCGATGGTGCTGGCACTGACCTTCGTACCCGCCGCGATCGCGCTGTTCCTCGGTGGCCGTGTGCAGGAGAAGGAAAACCGCCTGATGGCCTGGGTGCGCCGGCGCTACGAGCCGATGCTGGCCTTCGCGCTGCGTCGCGGCCGCTGGATGGTAGGGGGTGCGCTGGTGCTGGTGATCGGCTGCGGCCTGCTGGCCACGCGGCTGGGCAGCGAGTTCGTGCCGAACCTGGACGAAGGCGATGTCGCCATGCACGCCATGCGCATCCCCGGGACCAGCCTGACCCAGTCGATCGAGATGCAGAAGCAGATCGAGAACCGGCTGGTGCAGTTCGCCGAGGTGGACAAGGTGTTCTCCAAGATCGGCACGCCGGAGGTCGCCTCCGATCCGATGCCGCCATCGGTCGCTGATACCTTCATCATGATGAAACCGCGCAAGGCCTGGCCGGATCCACGCAAATCGCGTGCGGCACTGCTGGCCGAGCTGGAGGAAGCGGTCGAGCAGCTGCCCGGCAACAACTACGAGTTCACCCAGCCGATCCAGATGCGCACCAACGAACTGATCTCCGGCGTGCGTGCCGACGTGGCGGTGATGCTGTTCGGCGATGACCTGGAGACGCTGCTGTCGGTCGGCAAGCGCATCGCGGCGGTAGCCGGCACGGTGCCGGGCGCGGCGGATGTGCGGGTGGAGGAGACCAGCGGCCTGCCGTTGCTGACCGTCACCCCCAACCGCACTGCATTGGCCGGGTATGGCTTGAATCCCGGCCAGGTGCAGTCGACTGTGGCCACCGCGGTGGGTGGGCAGGTGGCAGGGCAATTGTTCGAGGGTGACCGCCGCTTCGACATCGTGGTGCGCCTGCCCGAGGCGCTGCGCCAGGACCCGGCTGCGCTGGCGGACCTGCCGGTGTCGCTGGAGACGGCGCTGGCTGATGACGCGGATGAGTCCAGCCGCACCGGCAGCTGGACCAGCGGCAGTGCACGCACCGTGCCGCTGCGTGAGCTGGCGACGCTGAGCAACAGCGAAGGACCGAACCAGATCAACCGCGAAAACGGCAAGCGCCGGATCGTGGTCACCGCCAACGTGCGTGACCGCGACCTCGGCGGGTTCGTCGGCGATCTGCAGCAGGCGATCGGGCGCGATGTTCAGGTGCCCAACGGCTACTGGATCGAGTACGGCGGCAGCTTCGAGCAGCTGATCTCGGCCAGTCAGCGGCTGTCGATCGTGGTGCCAGTGACGCTGGCGATCATCTTCGCACTGCTGTTCTGGGCCTTCGGCTCGGTCAAGGATGCAGCCATCGTGTTCAGTGGCGTGCCGCTGGCGCTCACCGGCGGCGTGCTCGCGCTGGCCCTGCGCGGCATTCCGTTGTCGATCTCGGCCGGCGTGGGCTTCATCGCGCTGTCCGGTGTGGCGGTGCTCAACGGCCTGGTGATGATCAGCTTCGTGCGCAGCCTGCGCGAGCACGGCATGCCGTTGCCGCAGGCGGTGCGCGACGGTGCCCTGGGCCGTCTGCGCCCGGTGCTGATGACCGCGCTGGTGGCCTCGCTCGGCTTCGTGCCGATGGCCTTCAACGTCGGCGCCGGCTCTGAGGTGCAGCGTCCGCTGGCGACCGTGGTGATCGGCGGTATCGTCTCGTCTACGCTGCTGACGTTGTTGGTGTTGCCGGTGCTGTATCGGTGGCTGCATCGGAACGGGCCTGACGCGGTATGAAGGACGGGTGCGCACGTGATGTCACG
>NZ_JBHFHW010000029.1:329140-337068 GCF_057333975.1 Stenotrophomonas sp. AGC87 | reverse complement strand
GGCGCACCTGGCTGCCTTACCAATGCGCTGGCTTGTCGATAGGCTTCTTTCCGGTCTGGATCCGGTCAGGCAACTGGCAGGACGCCAGCTCTTCATCGTGGATATGGCTGCGCGCCCAATGCGCATTCGCTGACAGCGAGGACATCATGTTGCGGTGGGCAATCGCACCTTCCTCGGGAGGCCGCCTTGGGGTGATCACTCCAAGGCGACATATCGCGGCATCTTGGTCCCGCTGCGATCATGCGTGTGGGTTCCCATTGTCTTCTGGAAACGGCTGCCATGACGGACCTCGTGCCCACGTAGAAAGCTGTCTTGGGCGATCGTGGACGCATTGCCATGAGTCGAGAACCGGGCAAGGCAAAACGCACTGAAGTACCTGACCAACGTCATCTGTGACGTCGGCGTCTGCTCATGCACCAAGCGTTCGAACAGCGTGACGATGTCCACCCACTTGTAGGACGTCCCCCGGATCCGGCCATAGTAAAAGTTGTAGCCATCCACGTAGACGGCGGTGGTGTCAGTCATGCGCACTTTCCTTCGGGCATGAAAAAACCGCCTTTCGGCGGTTTCTTCGTCCCAAGCCGTTTAGCCAACTGAATGACGACGGCAAGGGCGGGGTCGTGGGGCCATTACAGCAGTCCGTTGCCGTGGCGGTCAAATGACGGGGTCACACTTGGCCCCGCCTCGTCCACTCAGCGCTGATCGATTTCCTGCAAGCCATTGCTGAATCAGATCGACCGCTTCCTCCACCCCCTCTTCGGTGCCCATCTCCCTTCCCAGAGCAGCAGCCCGTTCACGCGTTTCGGCGTGCTCGACGAAGCCAACTGCCCGTCCCAGCGTGTTGGCGTCCAACCGCTTCGGCGACAACGCCGCCGGTGCCACGCCCAGCCGGTGCAGCCGATCCGCCCAGAAGAACTGGTCGGCGGCGAACGGCATCACCAGCGAGGGCACACCGGCCCGGCAGGCCGAGTGCGTGGTGCCGCTGCCACCGTGATGGATGATCAGCGCGCAGCGCGGGAACAATGCCTCATGCGGGGTCGGCCCGATCACGAACACGTTGGGCGGCAGGGGAGCACTGGGCAGCCCGGCCCAGCCCGGGAACAGCAGCACCCGCCGCGGGGCCAGGGCCGCCAGCAGCGCAGGCAGCACCTGGTCGCGATCAAAGCCGGTCATGCTGCCGAAGCCGAGGTAGACCGGGGCGGGACCGGCCTCCAGGAAGGCCTGCAGATCCGGCGGCGGATGCCAGCCCCGCTCGGGCGCGCGCCACTGGCCGCAGATCTGGTGGTTGTCCGGCCAGTCCAGCGGCGGTGGCAGCAGACTGGGCGAGATGCCGTACAGCATCGGCAGATCCGGCCAGGGGGAGGCGCGCCTCGGCATGCCCAGTGCCACTCGCGCGGCGTTGATCGGACGCCGGAAGGTGCGCCACACCGCGTGGTTGACCAAGGTGTAGCTGAGCCGGTTGAGAACGCCGGGCAAGCGCAGGCGTGGCAGGAACGGGGAGGGGAAGCTGGCGGTCGGGGTCAGTGGGATCATCCCGGTGCCGATCACCGGCAGCCCGTGGTGCTCGGCCACGGTCAGGCCGACGAAAGCGGCCAGCCCGCCGGTCAGCACGGCATCGCAGCCGGCGGCAGCGGCATCGGCCTGGCGCATCCATCCGGGCACGTGCCGTTGCGCCATCCGCGCCAGCCCCCGCGAGGCGGCGAGACGGGCGTTACCGCGCGAGACCAGCGCCACGACCTCGTCATGGATGTCGCCCTCCAGCGCGGCATGCGGGACACCCAGCTCGCGCGCGGTCTCCAGCGTGCCGCGCTCGGCCAGCAGCAGCACCTCATGGCCCGCGGCGATCAACCCATGGCAGAGCATCACCAGCGGGCGGGTGTCGCCTTCGGTGCCGTAGGTCAGGGCGAGCAGCTTCATGAAAGGCCGCTGGGGAGGGGGAAGGAAGGCGCTGGGGTCATCCATTGAGTCCGGGTTCGATGCCCGGGCAGCCTAGCGGAGGGCCCGTCACGGGACCGGGACGGCGTGCCGGCGCCGCGCCAGCTTGCCGCAGCCCCCCGAAGCGGGCATAATGCGCGGCTCGCTGTGTCCAAAAACCTTTGGATCGGTGGCCGGGAACACGTCATCCGGTCCGCCCTCGACAGCGTAACCCTTTGATTCTCATGACGTGTGGCGGGAAACCGTCGAGGCCGCCGTCGCCCGGGCTATGGGCTGACAACTACTTTTATCGAGGTGCGCAATGTCCCGCGTATGCCAAGTTTCCGGCAAGCGAGTGCAGACGGGTAACAACGTCTCGCACGCCAACAACAAGACCCGTCGTCGTTTCCTGCCCAACCTGCACGAGCGCCGCTTCTGGGTTGCCAGCGAAAACCGCTGGGTCAAGCTTCGTGTTTCCGCGCATGCCCTGCGCACCATCGACAAGAACGGTATCGACTCCGTTCTGGCTGAGCTGCGTTCGCGCGGCGAAAAGGTCTGAGGAGTAAACGATCATGGCAGGCAAGCGCGATAAGATCCGTCTGATTTCGACGGCCAACACTGGCCACTTCTACACGACGGACAAGAACAAGAAGAACACCCCCGGGAAGATGGAATTCCTGAAGTACGATCCGGTCGTGCGCAAGCACGTCCTGTACAAGGAAGGCAAGATCAAGTAATCCGCAAGGATCCTTGAGCTTCCCGACGAAAAACCCGCCCTCGTGGCGGGTTTTTTGTTGGCCGGCGATACGGGGCACCGGCCAGCGGCCGGCACTACCGGTTGCATGCATCGGCCCATGGCAGAATGCGTTTCCCCTCCCGACGGGCGACGCGATGCTGTTCGAGTGGCTGCTGGGTTCGTGGTTGTTGATGCTGGATTGGCTGATCCGGCTGGCCGCGCTGTTGTGGATTCCCAGCCGCACCACGCCCGGTGCCGCGCGCAGCTGGTTGCTGCTGGTCGGCTTCGTGCCGTTGCTCGGGCTGCCGCTGTATCTGCTGTTCGGCCATCCGTGGCTGTCGCGCCAGCGCGTGCAGCGCCAGGCCGAGGCCTCCCAGGTGATCCGCGAGGAGCAGGCCCTGCAGCCGCCCCTGCGCTGGACGCCCCCGCCGGAGACGGCCACCGCCGAGATCGTGCCGCTGATCGAGCGCCAGGGCGATTTCATGCCCATCCACGGCAACGCGGTGGATCTGCTCAATGACTACGACGCCTCGCTGCAGGCCCTGATCGAAGACATCGACCAGGCCCGCGAGCGTGTGCACCTGCTGTACTACCTGATGTTCGACGATGCCGTCGGCGAGGCCATCGTGCAGGCACTGCAGCGGGCTGCGGCGCGCGGGGTGCACTGCCGCGTGCTGCTCGATGCCGTGGGAGCCAAGCGCGGGCTGCGCCACTACCGCCACCGTCTCCAAGCCCTCGGCGTAGATGTGCGCGCGATGCTGCCCGGTGGGCTGCGCTGGCGCCGCAGTGGCCGCATGGACCTGCGCAACCACCGCAAGATCGCGGTGATCGACAACCGCGTCGGCTACATCGGCTCACAGAACCTGGCGCGCGCGCAGTTTGTTGCCGGGTTCCCGAACAAGGAGCTGGTGGCGCGCGTGCGCGGGCCGGTGGTGGCGCACCTGGAAGCGGTGTTCGCCAGCGATTGGTACATGGAAACCGGGCAGCGCCTGGATGTGCTCACCGCCGTGCCGGTGTGCTCGGCCGATGTGCCGACCCAGCTGCTGCCCAGTGGCCCGGCCTATCCCTTCAGCAATGCGCGCGATGCGGTGAACGCGCTGATCCATCTGGCGCGTCGGCGCATCGTGCTGGTCACGCCGTACTTCGTGCCGGATGAGGCGACCTTGAGCGCGCTGCGCATCGCCGCCTTGTCCGGCGTGCAGGTGCAGCTGATCCTCTCGGCCAGCACCAACCAGCGGCTGACCTCCTGGGCGCAGGAGGCCTACTACGATGAGCTGCTGCGCAGCGGTGTGCGCATCGCGTTGTACGAACCGCATTTCCTGCATGCCAAGCACCTGACCGTCGATGAAGACATCGCCCTGGTCGGCTCGATCAACCTGGATATCCGCTCGTTCGCGCTCAATGCCGAGATCGGCATGCTCTGTTATGACCCGGGGATGGTGCGGCAGCTGGCGCAGATCGAAGCCGACTATCTCGAGCAGTCCCGGCAGCTCGATCTGGCGACGTGGCGCCAACGGCCGGCGTGGAAGCGCAGCCGCGAAGGCATCGCGCGGCTGGCCGATGCGCTGATGTAGCCCGCTGTGACGCACGTGGACGGCCGGCCCACGCGCATCGCCTACAATCGAGGCATGACTGCGTCCGATACCCATCGCCAGTGTGATCTGGCCATCGTCGGCGGCGGCGCTGCCGGCGTCCTCGTCGCGCTGCAGGCCCTGCGCCATGCTGCGCGACCGTCACGCATCGTGTTGTTCGAGCCGGCGTCGGCGCTGGCCGAAGGCATCGCCTACGCCACGCCTTGGCCTGAGCACCTGCTCAACGTGCCGGCCGGCAAGATGAGCGGGCTGCCCGATCAGCCTGCGGATTTCCTGGATTACCTGATCGACAGCCAGGCGATTGCCGATGTGCCGCGCGAGGTGCTGGCGGATCAGTTCGTGCCGCGCCGCCATTTCGCCGCCTACCTGCGTGAGCGCCTGGAACAGGCGTGCGAGCGCAGCGCAGCGGCGCTGGAGGTGGTCGAGCAGCCGGTGTTCGCGCTGGAGCCGACCGGACACGGCGTGGAGCTGCGGCTCGACGATGACGTGACGTGGCGCGCGCAGCGCGTGGTGCTGGCCTGTGGCAACAGCATGCGTCCGCTGCCGGTACCCGGTGCCGACGCACTGCCGCCCGCACAGGCGGTGGAGGCGTGGGATTACGACGGCGTGCGCGTGCTGGCCGGCGATGACGATCTGGCCATCATCGGCTCGGGCCTGAGCATGGCCGACAGTGTGGTTGCCCTGGCCGCTGCCGGTCACCGCGGGCGCATCTACGTGCTGTCGCGCCATGCGCTGCTGCCGTTGCCACAGGCGCACGGCGATGCGGTCACCTTCGATCCGCAGCCGCTGCTGACGATGTCGTTGCGCCAGCGCGTGCGCGAGCTGCGCGCGCAGGCCGATGCCGCCGTGGCCCAAGGCATTCCATGGCAGAGCGTGATGGACCGTATCCGGCCGATGGGCCAGGCGTTGTGGCTGAGCCTGGGCGAGGCCGATCAGCGCCGCTTCCTGCGCCACGTCGTGCGGTACTGGGACGTACACCGCCACCGCATCGCCGAATCGGTGCATGCCCAGGTCAGCGAACTGGAGCGCAGCGGCCAGCTGCAGCGCCATCGGGCCCGGCTGGATACGCTGCTGGTGCAGGAAAGCGGGCTGCAGCTGCACGGCCGCAGCCCGGACGGTGGCCTGCCGCCCCTGACCGTGGGCGCGGTGATCAATGCCACCGGGGTGGAGACCCGCGCGCTGTCCATGCGTAATCCGCTGATCCAGCAGCTGCTGGCGGACGGACATGCCCGCCCTGGCCCGCACGGCCTTGGGCTGGAGACCACGGTGGACGACGGTGCCCTGATCGATGGCCATGGCCGGCCACAGCCCGCGATCCGGGTGGTCGGCAGCCTGCGCATCGGCACCTTGTGGGAGAGCCTGGCGATCCCGGAACTGCGCGTGCAGGCCGAACAGGCCGCGCGCGGCTGAACCCGTTCGATCCGGGTGCCGGGTAACGGCCCGGAGCGCCCCGCCCGAGGGTAAAATGGGGACATGGATGTTTCCCACTTGCTCGACGGGTTGAACCCCGCCCAGCGCGAAGCTGTGTCCGCCCCGCCCGGCCACCATCTGGTGCTTGCCGGTGCCGGTTCCGGCAAGACCCGCGTGCTTATCCACCGCATCGCCTGGCTCAATGAAGTCTGCGGCGTGCCGACCCATGGCATTTTTGCGGTGACCTTCACCAACAAGGCCGCCGGCGAGATGCGTCACCGCATCGACCTGCAGCTGTCGCAGGGCAGCCGCGGCGCGTGGATCGGCACCTTCCACGGCCTGGCCCATCGCCTGCTGCGCCTGCATTTCCAGGACGCCAAGCTGCCCGACAGCTTCCAGGTGATGGATTCGGACGACCAGCTGCGGCTGGTCAAACGCGTGGTCCAGCAGCTGGAGATCGACGACGGCAAGTTCCCGCCGAAGCAGATCGCCTGGTGGATCAACGAGCAGAAGGACGAGGGCCGTCGCCCGCAGCACATCCAGCCCGAGCCGCATGACGCGTGGCTGGAAACCATGCGCCAGGCGTATATCGCCTATCAGGAGCGCTGCGACCGCGCCGGTCTGGTCGATTTCGCCGAGCTGCTGCTGCGCGCGCATGAACTGCTGCGCGACAACCCGGCGCTGCTGGCGCACTACCGCTCGCGCTTCCGCGAAATCCTGGTGGACGAGTTCCAGGACACCAATGCCATCCAGTACGCCTTCGTGCGCGTACTGGCCGGCGATACCGGCCACGTGTTCGTGGTCGGCGATGACGACCAGGCCATCTACGGCTGGCGCGGCGCCAAGGTCGAGAACGTCCAGCGCTTCCTGAAGGATTTCCCGGGTGCGCAGACCGTGCGCCTGGAACAGAACTACCGCTCCACCGCCAACATCCTCGGCGCGGCCAATGCGGTGATCGCGCACAACCCGGACCGTATCGGCAAGGAGTTGTGGACCGACAGCGGCGACGGCGATCCGATCGATCTGTACGCCGCCTACAACGAGATGGACGAGGCGCGTTACGTGGTCGAGCGCGCGCGCCAGTGGGTGCGCGATGGCGGCAGCTACGGCGACGTCGCCGTGCTCTACCGCAGCAATGCACAGTCGCGTGCGTTCGAAGAAGCGCTGCTCTCCGAGCAGGTGCCGTACCGCGTGTACGGCGGCATGCGCTTCTTCGAGCGTGCCGAAATCAAGGATGCGCTGGCGTACCTGCGGTTGATGACCAACCGCAACGATGACGCCGCCTTCGAGCGTGCGGTCAACACGCCGACGCGTGGCATCGGCGACCGCACCCTGGATGAAGTGCGCCGTTTGGCCCGTACCCATGCGATCTCGCTGTGGGAGGCCACCATGCTGACCACCCAGGGCAATGAGCTCGCTGCACGTGCACGCAACGCGCTGGCTGGCTTCCTGGTACTGGTCAACCAGCTCCAGGCCGAAGCCGACACGATGACCCTGGCCGAACGCATCGACCACGTGCTGATGCGCTCGGGCCTGCGCGAGCACTGGTCCAAGGAAAGCCGCAACGCGCTGGATTCGGAATCGCGCGCGGACAACCTGGACGAACTGGTCTCGGTGGCCTCGCGCTTCGTGCGTCGCGAGGACGATGTCGAAGAAACCCAGGACATGAGCGAGCTGGTCGCCTTCCTCGCCTATGCCTCACTGGAGGCCGGCGAAGGCCAGGCCCAGGCCGGCGAAGAGGGCGTGCAGTTGATGACGCTGCACGCCGCCAAAGGCCTGGAGTTCCCGCTGGTGTTCCTGGCCGGCATGGAAGACGGCCTGTTCCCGAGCGCGCGCTCGCTGGAAGAAAGCGGCCGGCTGGAAGAAGAACGTCGCCTGGCGTACGTGGGCATCACCCGCGCACGCCAGAAGCTGGTGCTCTGCTACGCCGAATCGCGTCGCATCCATGGCCAGGACAACTACAACGTGCCCTCGCGCTTCCTGCGCGAGATCCCGCGTGAGCTGGTCAACGAAGTGCGCCCCAAGGTGCAGGTCTCGCGTGGCACCTCGCTCGGTGCCAACCGGGTGATGGGCCACGCGGCGCTGGAAGCACCGCCGCTCAAGCTGGGCGCGATGGTCAACCATCCCAAGTTCGGCGAAGGCATGGTCACCGACTACGAAGGCAGCGGCCAGCACGCCCGCGTGCAGGTCGAATTCATCGAGGCCGGCAGCAAGTGGCTGGTGATGGCGTATGCCAATCTGACGGTGCTCTGAGCGACGCTCGTCATCCAGTAGTG
>NZ_JBHFHW010000029.1:318043-329034 GCF_057333975.1 Stenotrophomonas sp. AGC87 | reverse complement strand
CCCCCGCCCGCCACTACAATGGGCGGCATTCCTTTCGCGCAGGCCCCCGCCATGACCGATTCGCCGCTGCACCTCACCGTCAAATTGAATGCCAGGCTCCAGCCCGAGCACCGCCATGAGCTGTTCGAAGATCCGCTCGATGCGCTGCTGGGCAGTGCCGAGCTGGGCGAGATCACCGGCGGCGGCACCGCGCTGACGGAAGACGGCGAAGTGGATTACGGCGATATCGAGGTCGCGTTGAACGATCCGGCCTCGCTGCCTGGCGTGATCGAGCTGCTGGAGCAGCTGGGAGCGCCGAAGGGCTCACTGATCCAGCGCGAAGGCGCCCCCGATCAGCCGTTCGGCGTCACCGAAGGCTTGGCGTTGTATCTCAACGGCACCGATCTGCCCGATGAGGTCTACGAACAGTGTGATTCGAACTATGTGTTCGAACAGATCGTCGAGCGCATCGAAGGCCACGGCGAGATCTGCAGCTGGTGGCAGGGCCCGACCGAGACGGCGCTGTATCTGTATGGCGCCTCGTTCGACACCCTGCACGCGCGCATCGCCGATCTGCTGGCGAGCTACCCGCTGTGCCAAGGCGCGCGCGTGGTGCGCACCGCCTGATCAGCAGTCCGGCGCGTGACCTGCTGCATAGCGCAGGCCACGGCGCAGCTGCGCCCGCACATTCGGGTCGGCATACACCGCCGCATCGTGGCCCAGCCCGGTGTACCAGCTGCGGCCGCCATCGAAGGGCCGGCACCAGGCGATGGGATGATCGGCGCCCATGGTGCCGCCGTCGTAGCGCGCTTCGTCCACCGTCGCGATGACCTGCACCTGCCCACGCGGATTGCGCCGGTAGTTGTAGAGCTCATCGCGGATCGGCCACGCCGGGCCTGACGGCTTGCCGTCACGCTCGGGCTGCACCAGTGTCTCCTGCAGACCCTCCGGGTGCTTGTGGAACCACGCGCCGACCAGTTCGCCGTACCACGGCCAGTCGTACTCGGTGTCGGCCGCGGCGTGCACGCCCATGAAGCCACCGCCCTTGCGGATGAACTGCTCCATCGCCGCCTGCTGCGCTACGTCGAGTACATCCCCGGTGGTATTGGCGAAGATCACGGCGCGGTAGCGGGCGAGGGTGTCCGGGCGGAAATCCCGGGGGTCGTCGCTCGGGTCCGCCGTCATGCCGGCCTCGGCACTCAGCTCGCGCAGCGTCGCCACGGCCACGGGAATCGCGTCGTGGTGGAACGTGGCGGTGCGGCTGAAGATCAGGACGCGGTCCGGACCCGGCGCGGCGGCAAGGCCGGGTAGCGGCAGCAGGGCCAGCGAGCACAGCAGGGCGATGAGCGTAGGGCGCATGCGCGAAGTCTGTCATGGGCGGTGCTGGTCTCCGTCCTGCGCTGCAGCACAGGCATCCCAGGCAGCGCATGCCTGCGCTATCGGCGTTGTGATGGACCAGAGCGCCTCGCTTCATCCCCGATCGCCCCCGGCTCATCCCGGATTTCACACAGTTCGTCGCGTGCCGCTTGTCGCTCCCCGGGGCGGCGCCCAGAGTCTGCCCCTGTCCGCTGGGAGCGCACTTGTGAACAAGGGAATTCCGTATCTGCTTGCTGCACTGGTTCTGCTGACATGGTCGGCAGGCTGGGCCGAGCCGGTGCTGGCCCTGTTCCAGCACGCGCAGACCTGCCTGGCCGCAGGCGGCGACTTCGATCTGCTGCGCCTGCGCTGCCAGCCGCAGCCCAGTGGGGTGTGCATCGGCCAGGCAACGCTGTGGTTCTGGCTGAGCGGCATCGTCTTCGCACTGGTGGCGCTGCTGGGCACGCGACGCGGCACGCGCTGACACGCGAGCGGCCAACCGGCATCATCACCCTCTGTCTGAGGGAGGCCACATGGGTCCGAGCGAAAAGGAAAAAATGGTGTCCGGGCTGCCCTACCGCCCCGGTGATCCCGAGTTGCAGGCCGACATGGCCGCCGCCAAGGTCTGGATGGTCCGTTACAACGCCGCCCTGGCCGAAAGCCCGGCCGTGCGCCGCGCGCTGTTGCGCGAGCAGCTCGGTGCGGTCGGCGAGGGTGCGGTGATCCGGCCCCCATTCCATTGCGATTACGGCTACAACATCCGCCTGGGGCAGGGCGTGTTCCTCAACTACAACTGCGTGATCCTGGATGTGGCCGAGGTCAGCATCGGCGATGGCACCCAGATCGGTCCGGCAGTGCAGCTCTATGCCGCCGACCATCCGCGTGATCCGCAGGCGCGGGCGGAAGGCCTGGAGTCGGCCAAGCCGGTCCGGATCGGGCGCAATGTCTGGATCGGGGGCGGCGCGATCGTGCTGCCCGGCGTCACCATCGGCGATGACGCGGTGGTGGGCGCGGGCAGCGTGGTCACCCGCGATGTGCCGGCGGGCGCGGCCGTGGTGGGCAATCCGGCGCGGAGGGTGCCTGCGCGCGCCCACGGCGATTGATCCAACTCAAGGCACCGCATCCACATCGGGTGTGCAATGGTGATGTTCCCATTGCCCCCCAAGGAGCTCTGCCATGTACAAGCGCATCCTGATTGCCACCGATGGTTCGGAGCTGGCCGAGAAAGGCCTGGCCAAGGGCCTGGAGCTGGCCAAGGACCTCGATGCCGAGGTCGATATCGTGACCGTCTCCGAGCCATGGGCGGTCGGTATGTACGACGCGATGGGCTGGAGCGTGGGCTACATGAACACGCCCGAATACAAAGCCGACCGCGAAGAGACCGCGCAGAAGGTGCTGCAGCCTGCCAAGGCCGCCGCGGAAGCGCAGGGCCTGCGTACGGCAACCGTGCACGTGTTGGACCGCTATGCCGCTGACGGCATCATCGATACCGCCACCGAGCGCGGCAGCGACCTGATCGTGATGACCTCGCATGGCCGCCGTGGCGTGACCCGCGTGCTGCTCGGCAGCCAGACCGCCGAAGTGCTGGCACGCAGCACGGTGCCGGTGCTGGTCATCCGATAACGGGGAAGCGGTAGTGCCGGCCGCTGGCCGGCAGTGCCCCTCAGTCGCGCAGTTTCAGCGTCTGCGATTCATCCAGCGTGCCATCCGGCTGCAGCACCACATAGCGCTCGCCATTACGGTCGAACAGGACCGGGATCGGGTCGCGGAACAGCGGGCGGCGCACGAAGCGCAGCTGCCAGCCGAAATGCTCCAGCGTCTCCACCGCCTGGCGCTGCTCTGCAGTGAGGCCGGCGCGCAGTTCAGCCGGCTTCGGATCGTGGCGGCGTTCGGGTGTCGTCATCGAGCGTGGGAAAGCAGGGATGGGGGTCAGCGCCTGGCCGACCCCCGGAATCACCAGCTGTAGAGCTTCCAATAAACCGGCGAGACGCCGTCCTTGTCCCCGTCCATGCGGCCATCGCCGTTCTGGTCGTACATGTAGAACGGGGCGCCGCGCGACGGGGTCACCTTGACCATCCGCAGCTGACCGCCGACCCGGTATTCCTCGATGGTGTCGCCGTTGTCCTGCACCGTCTTCACCACATCGGCACCGGTGACATCGACCGGGGGCCTGCCGCCACCACCGGTGGCACAGCCAGCCAGCGCGAGCACGCCTGCGAGCAACAGAATCTTCATGGGCCGGGAGTCCTTGGGCGAAGAGGGCCTGATTATGCCCGATGGATCGTGAGGCCGGTGCCGACGGTCAGGGCCGGGCGCGTAGAATCGTCATATGAGCCGATTAGTCCTGATTGACGGGTCCAGTTACCTGTATCGCGCGTTCCACGCGCTTCCGCCGCTGACCAACGCACACGGTGAACCCACCGGCGCGCTGTTCGGCGTGGTCAACATGCTGCGCGCCACCCTGAAGGAGCGCCCCGAGTACGTCGCCTTCGTGGTCGATGCGCCCGGCAAGACCTTCCGTGACGACCTGTATGCCGACTACAAGGCCAACCGCCCGCCGATGCCCGACGACCTGCGCCCGCAGATCGAGCCGATGTGCCGCATCGTCGAAGCGCTGGGCCTGAGCATCCTGCGCATCCCCGGCGTGGAAGCCGATGATGTGATCGGCACGCTGGCCCTGCAGGGCCACCGCGATGGCCTGCAGGTGACCATTTCCACCGGCGACAAGGACTTCGCCCAGCTGGTCCGCCCGGGTATCGAGCTGGTCAACACCATGACCGGCAGCCGCATGGATTCGGACGCGGCGGTGATGGAGAAGTTCGGCGTGCGCGCCGACCAGATCGTCGACCTGCTGGCACTGATGGGCGACGCGGTGGACAACGTGCCCGGCGTGGAAAAGTGCGGCCCCAAGACCGCCGCCAAGTGGCTGGCCGAATACCAGCACCTGGATGGCGTGATCGCCGCGGCCCCGACCATGAAGGGCAAGATCGGCGAGAACCTGCGCGCGGCGCTGGAGCGCCTGCCGCTCAACCGCGAGCTGGTCACGATCCGCACCGATGTGCCGCTGGAGGTAACGGCGCAGACGCTGCCGCTGCGCGAGCCGGACGTGTCGTCGCTGAGCGAGCTGTACCTGCGTTACGGCTTCACCCAGGCGCTCAAGGAGCTGGGCGGCCCCGTGCCGGCCCCGGCCGCTGCCAGCGATGCCCCGGTCAGCCTGCGTGGCACCGCGGCCGGCTACGCGCGTGCCACGTCGGATGAGGCGATGGTGCCGGTCGACCCGGCGCTCTCCGCCCCCGGCGAGTACGAGATGGTGCTGACCACCGAACAGCTCGACGCCTGGGTGCAGCGCCTGGCCGATGCCGAGCTGATCTCGTTCGATACCGAGACCGACGCGCTGGACGCCATGCGCGCCAACCTGGTCGGCATCAGCCTGGCGGTCGAACCGGGCCGGGCGGCCTATATCCCGGTCGGCCACGATTACCCCGGCGCGCCGGCCCAGCTGCCGCGCGAGCAGGTGCTGGCGGCGCTGCGCCCTGCTCTGGAAGACCCCACCAAGAAGAAACTTGGCCAGCACGGCAAGTACGACCTGCACGTGCTGCGCCGCCACGGCGTGAACGTGCAGGGGTACCACGACGACACCATGCTGGAGAGCTTCGTGCTCAATTCCACCGCCACGCGCCATGACATGGACTCGCTGGCGATGCGCTACCTGGGCTACACCACGATCAAGTTCGAAGAGGTGGCCGGCAAGGGCGCCAAGCAGATCTCGTTCTCGCAGGTGGGCCTGGACGAAGCCTGCCGCTACGCCGCCGAAGATGCCGACGTGACCCTGCGCCTGCACCACGCGCTGCAGCCGCAGCTGCAGGCCACGCCCTCGCTGGACAGCGTCTACCGCGACATCGAGATGCCGCTGGTGCCGGTGCTGACCCGCATCGAGGCCAATGGTGTGCATATCGACATGGCCGAACTGCGCCGGCAGAGCCAGGACCTGGGCTCGCGCATGCTGGCCGCCCAGCAGAAGGCGACCGAGCTGGCCGGGCGCACCTTCAACCTGGATTCGCCCAAGCAGCTGCAGGCCGTGCTGTTCGACGAGCTGCAGCTGCCGGCGCTGGTGAAGACCCCCAAGGGCCAGCCCAGCACCAATGAAGAGGCGCTGGAGGCGATCGCCGAGCAGCACGAGCTGCCGCGGGTGATCCTGGAGTACCGCGGGCTGGCCAAGCTGCGCAGCACCTACACCGACAAGCTGCCGGAGATGATCAACCAGGACACGGGGCGGGTACACACCAGCTACCACCAGTCCGGCGCCGCCACCGGCCGGCTGTCCTCCTCGGACCCGAACCTGCAGAACATCCCGATCCGCACCGAGGACGGCCGCCGCATCCGCCGCGCCTTCGTGGCCCCGCCGGGCCGCAAGATCCTGGCTTGCGATTACTCGCAGATCGAGCTGCGGATCATGGCCCACCTCTCCGAGGACCCCGGCCTGGTGAGGGCCTTCGAGCAGGGCGTGGACGTGCACCGGGCGACCGCGGCGGAAGTCTTCAGCCGCAGCCTGGAGGAGGTCACCTCGAACGAGCGCCGGGCCGCCAAGGCGATCAACTTCGGCCTGATGTACGGCATGAGCGCGTTCGGGCTGGCCCGCAACCTCGGGATCGACCGTGGTCAGGCCCAGGACTACGTGGCGCTGTACTTCAGCCGCTACCCGGGCGTGCGAGATTTCATGGAGCGGATGCGCCAGCAGGCTCGCGACCAGGGCTATGTGGAAACCCTGTTCGGCCGCCGTCTGTACCTGAACGATATCAACGCCCGCAACCAGGGCCTGCGGGCCGGTGCTGAACGGGCGGCGATCAATGCCCCGATGCAGGGCACCGCGGCGGACATCATCAAACGCGCCATGGTGAAGGTGGACGACTGGCTGCAGGAGCACAGCGACCAGGCCAAGATGATTCTGCAGGTACACGATGAACTGGTGTTTGAAACCGAAAGCAGTTTCCTCGACACCTTGCGTTTGAAAGTGGTTGAACTGATGTCGTCAGCGGCCGAACTGCGCGTGCCGTTGGTGGTGGACGCTGGCGTCGGCGACAACTGGGATGAGGCACATTGAGGCCTGAATCACAGTCAAAACGCTGAATTGGTTCATTGCTTCCCGATAATCTGACTGCTGGATGAATGTTTCCGGGAGGAGCCCAGTATTAATTGGGCCCCTTCACGAACTATCAATGTTCGGAGTGCTTTTATAGACCTCGACAGGCGCAATGCCTGTTGTGGATCTCTCCCATCCCCTGGAGCAGATCTCGGAACGGGGGCTCCTCCCCAAGCGCCCGTTCCCCGGCCCCGCTAACCTCCCCCTGGTTGGCGGGGCTTTTTATTTGTGGCGCCGGAAAACGGCCGCCCGCGACGCCCAACCATTGCCTCTGACCGGGTGCCGGCCCATGCTGGCCGGACCAGTCGGGGAGAGGCGATGAGCGACCTGTTTGCATTGGCCATGCCGTGGTGGGAATTCATCCTCCGCGCGGTGGTGGTGTACGTGGTGGTGCTGGGCATGGTGCGGCTCTCGGGCAAACGCGCGCTGGGCCAGATCACCCCCTTCGACGTGTTGCTGATCGTGCTGTTAGGCAATGCGGTGCAGAACGCACTGCTGGGCCAGGACACCTCCCTGGGCGGCGGCCTGCTGCTCGCGGCGACGCTGATCTCGATCAACTACGGCGTCGGCTGGCTGACCACGCGCAGCCGCCGGATCGAATCGCTGGTCGAAGGCGAGCCGGTGCTGATCGCACGCGATGGCAAAGTGCTCGACTCGGTACTCAAGCGTGAGCTGGTCACCCCGTCCGACCTGGACGCCGCGCTGCGTCAGCAGGGCTGCCTGACCATCGATGACGTCGCCTTGGCGGTGCTGGAGATCAACGGGCACATCACGATCGTGCCGAAGAAATAACGGGGACGGAGAAATAACGGGGAGGGGGGGAGTTAAGCGCATGCGCTTACCCCCCCCTCCCCGTTAGAGCCAGTCGCGCGGGACGAGGTAATCGGCCAAACGCGCCTCATCACTGCCGGCCTCCGGCTGGAAGCCATACTCCCAGCGCACGCGCGGCGGCAGGCTCATCAGGATGCTCTCGCTGCGCCCGCCACTCTGCAGCCCGAACAGGGTGCCGCGGTCGTAGACCAGGTTGAATTCGACATAGCGCCCGCGCCGGTACAGCTGGAATTCGCGTTCGCGCTCGCCATACGGCGTGTCCTTGCGGCGCTCGACCAGCGGCAGATAGGCGTCCAGGAAACCATCGCCGACCGCACGCAGATACGCGAAATCGCGCTCGAAATCGCCGTGCAGATCGTCAAAGAACAACCCGCCCACCCCGCGCGTCTCGTTGCGATGACGCAGGAAGAAATACTCATCGCACCAGCGCTTGTGCGCCGCATAGCGCTCTTCGCCGAAGGGCGCGCACAGATCGTGCGCGACCTGATGCCAGTGCCGCACGTCTTCGTCGATCGGATAGAACGGGGTGAGGTCGAAGCCACCCCCGAACCACGAGGCCACCGCCACGCCATCGCGCTCGGCGCGGAAGTAGCGCACGTTGGCGTGCGTGGTCGGCAGGTAGGGATTGGCGGGATGGAACACCAGCGAGACGCCGGTGGCGCGCCAGGAAGCCCCGGCCAGCTCCGGACGGTTCGCCGAGGCCGATGGCGGCAGGCGCGTGCCGGCCACATCGGAGAACCCGATCCCGGCCTGCTCGAACACCGCGCCATCGCGCAGGATGCGGGTCCGGCCACCGCCGCCCTCTGCACGCTGCCAGAGATCTTCGGCAAAGCGGGCCTGGCCGTCGGCGGTTTCGATCGCCGCACAGATGCGGTCCTGCAGGTCGGTCAGATACGCGCGGACGCGGTCGAAGTCGTTCATGGGCGCTACTTTACCGCAGGCCGGTGCACGGCCTGCGTGTGCTCACCTGCGCTCAGTGGCCGCCTTTGCGGTTGCTGCTCTTGCTGTTCTTCGTCGTGGCGGGCGCCTCGGCCGGTGCATCGTCGTCGTCCGCTTCGGCATCGGGCTCGGTCGCCATACGCTCGGCAATCTGTTCCAGCCCGGCGCTGACCCGCATCAGGCCCCAGTTGCGGGTCGCGTGCACATCGCAGGCCACATGGGTACCTTTGCCATCCTTCGCGCACAGGGCGGCCATCTGCTCGGGCAGCTGCTCGTCACCGGTGTGTTCGTAGACGCTGGCCAGGTTCTCGCAGCCTTCGTGCACGCCAGCGGTGCACAGCTTCGTATAGAACGGCGCCGCCTCGGCCCAGCGGTTGCGCAGGGCCAGCTGGTGACCGGCGGCGTTGCAGCCCTGCAGCTTGCCGGCCGTACAGCACGCCTGGGCACCGCCGTCGCGGCCCAAGGTCGGGCAGTCCTGCGGCAGCGGGGTCTCGACGAAGACCACCGGCGCGCTGCACTGCTGCGCCTCGCCGGTGCGCTCGTAGTAGCTGAAGCGGTTCCAGCTGTCCATGCCGATCAGATTGCCGTTGGCCAGAGGTTTGAACACGAAGTCGTCGCCCTGGTCATGGCGCACACGGATGTCGCCATCGACCAGCCGCGCGCGCAGCTTGCCGCCGAAGCCGCTGTCGATCATGCCGCCATCGCCGAACGGCAGATGGTCCATCAGGCCCTGGCTGGCTACATAGCTGCCGCAGGGCAGGGCGGTGGCTGCCACCGGGGTCAGTGCCTTGGCATCCAGCGCGGCCAGCGGCGCTGCACGCTCACAAGCGCGCGGGTCCTTGCCCAGGGCGCATGCCCGCTGCAGTGCATCGCGGGCCGGGATCAGGCGGCCGGCGTCCCACAGCGCTTCGGCGGCCTTGGCGCAGAAAGTGCCGCCGGTCTGTGCCTGGCACAGGGTGGTGATCTCATCGAGCTGTATGGCCGGCAGCGGTGACGGCTTGGCTGCGCTGAGCCCGCCAAGCAGCGCCTTGGCCAGGGCGTGTCCCATCGCGTCGCGCGCGGCCTCCAGACAGGCAGCCTGGTCGTACTGCGCGGACGCGGGTTTGCAGACCTCCGGCTCGGGCAGCTCCGGAGCATCGTCCCGGGTCGCCGCCAGCGTCCTGGCGTCGCGCGCTTCGGACTGGAAATTGGCCAGCAGACGCTTGCAGGCGGCCGGCACATCCTCACGGCACCATTGCCGCAGGCGGTCGTTGCTGGCGAAGAGCGTGTCGTTCAGGCAGGTGCCGATCTCGGCCCGGCACGATGCCGCCGGAAACACCGTCGCACGGCGGCAGGTGGCCGCCTTCTGCAAGCGGTATTCGTTGAAGCGGTCACTGAGCAGGCGACCGCCCTCCTGCACGTTCAGCGAGCCGACGCCGCCGTTGTCCAGGTCGGCCAGCTTCAGCTCGTCGCCGAGGCGGCTGAGGATGTAAGGCTCGGGCGCCTGGCCGGGAATCTGCCGCACCCCCTCGTTCGCACTGTGCAGGGTCAACGTGGTGCCGCTGTCCTTGGCCACGAACGTGCCACATACCATGGCCTGGGCCGCCGCTGGCAGACTGACCGCCGTGAGCAGGGTGAACAGGGTCGCACGCCAGCCGTGGCGGCGCAGAAGGGGGAGGGAAACAGTCACACGATCATCCTTGCAGGTGGTGCAGCGCACCGTGGCGCTGCGGGAAACAGGTCAGCGGCGGAACAGCGCACGTACATCGGCCGCGCACAAGCGCACGATCAGCCAGCCCTGCAGTACCGCGAAGGCCATCGCGGTCATGCCGGCGAGGCCGCTGCAGATCACGCGCTGCACGCGCAGCTCACTGCGCAGCTTGAGCAGTTCGATCGACAGGGTGTCACCGGGTATCTGCGCCAGCAGGTGGCGGAAGGCATCGTTCAGCAAC
Source organism: Stenotrophomonas sp. AGC87 (assembly GCF_057333975.1). NCBI lineage: Bacteria > Pseudomonadati > Pseudomonadota > Gammaproteobacteria > Lysobacterales > Lysobacteraceae > Stenotrophomonas > Stenotrophomonas sp. AGC87. The sequence continues at coordinate 318,858 of NZ_JBHFHW010000029.1, read as the reverse complement.
CACGCGGCGATCACGTTGAGCACGGCGGTGACCGCCAGCAGCACGATGAACAGTGCCCACGCCCAGCGCCAGCGACGCAGCATCCCCCAGCACGCCGCAATGCCCAGCAGGCTCGACACGCACAGCAGTACGTTGGCCAGCACCGGGTGGGTGAGCAGCCAGCGCAGCGAGCCGGGCAGCCAGTGCAGGTCCTCATCGGCCAGCAGCGCCTGCAGCGCCTCCGAGCCCGACAGGGGGATCGCAATCAGTGCCAGCACCGCCCACATCGCGGCCGTGACCAGGCAGACCAGCAGCACGGACTTGAGCAGGGGTGCGAGAAACGCAGGTGCACCATCCCCGCTGGGGTGTGGCGTGCAGGAAGGCAATTGCGGGGGAAGCGACGCTGACATCCGGTGTCCTGGTTGGGCAGGCCGCGACGTCTAGGTCGCAGCCACCGCGTTCGCGGCCGCGGGCAGGATATGGTCTGCGCTCAACGGTGCCAAGCGCACCCCATGCGGCGGGCGCAGCGGCACCCACGCAAGTTCGGCGATTTCCGCCTGTGCGCGGGGCATGCCGATGACCCTCACCAGATAGGCATGCGCCCGTACGCGGTGCCCGGCTTCGTGCACCGCCCAGGCCTCGAACCGGCCCAGCGGTACAGCACTGGCAGGGTCCAGGGCGACCCCGAGTTCTTCGTGCAGCTCACGCGCCAAGGCAACCAACGGTGCTTCGCCGGGCTCGGGCTTGCCGCCGGGTTGGATGAAGGTATCCGAGCTCTGTTTGCGCACCACCAGCACACGGCCACTGGCGTCGAAAACGACCGCGGCGCCGATATC